>JBHADM010000001.1:0-10937 GCA_041855045.1 Bacillota bacterium
CACCTCCTTTTACAAAGCTTTTCGTTTGCGTTTTTGCGATGTATTCGAATAAAAAGGTTTTGTGTTTTCTTGTAACTACGCGATTATACGCGCACGCTCATCAACAGATAGGTTTGATTGGGGTTGTTGTAGGGTGTTACCACGCAGGGCGCAAGAGGGCCGTTCATATGGATTTCGCAGCGCTCCACATCGACGTTTTTCAACACTTCGCTCAGGTATTTGCCGTTAAACGCAATCTCCAAAGGCTTGCCGTCTACTTCGGCATCCATCACCTCATGCACATCGCCGACTTCGCTCTTGCTGTTGACATGCACCTGGCTATCCTCAATTTTGAGCTTCACAATGTTGTTGTTAAGCGTTCTGGCAATCAGTCCGGCGCGCTCCACAGCACCCAGCAGGCTGTCTTTCTTTACTACAATGCGAGTTTCCCAAGACTTGGGCAGCAGCGACTGGTAATTGAGGTAAGTGCCGGCATAGAGTGTGCTGGTGATGATGTTGTTATTGATCACAAACAGCACATTGCTGGCGTTCATATGTATGGTGAGCATCTGCTCGTCATCGCTGCACATATGGCTGACCTCTGCCAAAGCTTTTGAGGGGATAATGCAGGACAGGCTTTCTTTGCCGTCGGGCAGCACAATATGATCCTGGAATTTTTGTATGGAGAGTTTGAAACCGTCCAGACCGACCAAACGCAGCTCGCTCCTGGTGATTTCCAAAAATCCGCCGTTTAAGGTTTCGCGCACTTCACCTATGGCAATGGCAAAGAGCACATGGCTGATCATGCTCTTGAGTATGTTTTGCGGCAGATGTATGCCCTCATCCTGTATGGGGCGATTGAGCACGGGATAATTGGAGTCGCTCTGCCCGGCTATGGTGCTTCGGTTGCCAGATCCGGTAACGGTGATCAGCTTATTTGCATCCATGGACACATTGACGGCGTTGGATGGAAAATGGCGGATGATATCCGAGAACAATCTCGCATCAATGATCGCCGAGCCGGGAACTTCCACCTGCGCCGGCACCTCGCTTCGTATATAGAGAGCGCCGTCCGAACAGGTGAGCTTTAATGTATTGTTCTCCGCAATGATGTGTATACACTCCAATATGGCAATGCTGGGGCGCGCCGAAAGCGCTTTGCTTGCGTTTTGAATGGCGCCGGACAAATCCGACTTCTGACAGATAAATTTCATGTTCCTTCCTTTCCGAATCCTTTAGATAATAAGATACAAAGAATCTTTGTTTTCACCTTACTTAGTGGTAGTAGTAATAATATATAAATAGTATTAGTAGTAGAGGACGCATTTTGCTGTGGAAAAGCCCCGCAAAGCCGCCGTCTGTCTATGCAAATCGCTGTGTATAATACAGTGGATTGTCGGTGGATGAACGGTGGACAGACAGTGGAAAAACCTTTTTTTAATGATCAAAACGCAAAATTCGGATTTTTTACAGGTCTTTTTCTTTTTATGAAGCGATTGTCATATTTCGTCGGAAGATTTCCGCAAAGCCGCCCAACAGCGTGAAAAAAATTATGACAAATCCCGTTATCGCATATTTTACCCTGTTGATTCTCAAAAAACAGAGGCATATAATTTCGTAAACACAAAAGCAAAAGACTGTCTATCCACATATACACAGCGATGTGGATGGGACTGTCCACAATTGTAACAAGTGTAAATACGCCCGCTCGCAAAAAATGTTCACAGTTTATTCACATAGCTTGTGGGAAACAAGGGTGGATGATTCCGCTTCAAAAAAATTGAAATGCTGCGCCATGCGGCAGCCTGCCGTCGATGAAGCAAGGGCTTCATTATCCGAAACGGGATTTCCGCAATAGCGCGCTGCACGCCGCTTATACATGATGAGGGCAGTTGTTTCAATTACTTTTTCATTCTTTGCCGTTTTTGCACGACTAAAAAAAACGATACATGCGCTGTACATATACTATTATATAATATTTTTGTTAAAATTTAAAATGATTTTGTCACAATACAGCAGTGAGAGATTGCCGGCTTTACACATATAAACAAATGCGCCGCTTGTAGGGAAAAAATTTGATATTTGGATTGTATGGAAAAATATAGAATACTGTGGATTTTAGCGTAAACACTGAGATGTAAAATGACAATAATCGTTTAGAAAAATGAACATATGTTTTGAAATCACCGGATATGCAAGATTTGTAAGAGATATAAAGAAGCATTTGGATTGCTTTTGCAAGGTCATGAAACGAAGCGAATAAAAAATCTCTGCTAAGCGTAGCGGCAGAGAAGGATAGTAAAAAGTGATAGAAGAGTTACGTATTGTGGAATATGAAACCATTATATAATATCTTGATTTCCAGTGATTACACTAGGATATCTCCTTTTTTGAGTACTGTTTGGCATGCGTAGTCTTTGATGAGCAGGGAGCCGTCCAAAGTACGAACGACAGCTTGTCTGTCAAAAAGTTCGACCAACTCGCCTACTCTGTAACTTGAAAAATCAATAATGGAGTCGAAGGGAACGGCATCCCATATTCTGACAATGCTGCCCTTTGCGTGATTTAAGTATGCAAAAGCGCCCGGAAAGGGTTTTGAGACACCACGAATCAAATTGTAGATTTCCCTTGTCCTTGTTGTAAAGTCGATTTTTCCGTCACTGGGAGTTCGCTTGGCATACACGCTGTCAAAGTCTTTGGATGTACTTGTGATGCTTATATTGTTTTGTGTATAGGCTTGCCATAAGTCTTTTACCATATCATAGCTGCATAGGAGACTTTTGTATTGCAGGGTACGGATAGAGTCGTGCTCGTTGATTTCAAACATGCGTTTGGAGAATATGTTAGGACTGTCTGCATGCTCGTCATAGCGAAACAAATTCAGTATAAATCGCTCGTCTCCCTTTATGATGGACCAATTCATGGGGGAGCGGCCTCTACCATAAGGCAAATAGGCACAGCTACCGTGAAATCCGAATATCCCCATAGAAAAGGTATCCAGTACATATTTTGGAATGAGCCTTTGCCAACCTACGCAAATGCCCAGCTCAAAGGTGTTTTCCGAAAAAAACCGCCTTGTTTTCGCATCGGTCATAGCATAGTCGCTGACTTTAAATATGCTGATTTGTTCTGTGGTTGCAAAGGAATCCAAGCTTGAAAAACCGGCAATGGAATCAGTATTTACACTGGATTCGTTTATGCTGATGATGCAGTCCGGCTTGGAAATATGCTCGCATAGATAGGAAGCCATGCGAAGAGTGGTATCTTTGGCACCGATCAAACAAAGCTTATAATTCATGGATATAATCCTTAACATATTTGGTTTCGCTGTCCAGCGTTTGGATAAACTCTTTTTGTTTTTCACCGATCAGACTGCGAAGATTGGAAAGGGTTTCATAGCCTGTTTTGGTCCAGGAGTAGGGATGACATAATATTTGAATCCTGCTATACTCTTCAAAAAGTTGCATAGAGGGATAGGTATAAGGCGCAATATACTGCCATTTGTTTTTTGAATCTGCAATATACTTTACATATATATTTTCAGGCATTTCGCCTTCCACGTCATAATAGACAAAAAAACTCGGGGAATATACATTAATTAAGCCCTCGATTTCCAATCGACACTGTAAAATCTGTGCAGATGGCCGATGAAAGGAAAATCGGTCGATGTGTATTTCAAGATAGTGTGATAGGATCTTCACTTCCGATTGTATTCTTGCAGTGGTTTTTTCCAAATCTGTTATACCGTTCTGATGAAAGTGTAAACCGATATGATGCCCCATGGCGTAGATTTTCTGAATCAAATCCAGGTTGCGTTTAGACAGTGTATTATATGCGTTGTTGGTTAATTGAAAGAAATAGGAAGAATTAATGCCTATTTCATTTTCAAACTTTGCGAGGTTATATGCTCTTTCCGGAGAGAATTCCACATCATGCCGCAAAAGAATGAATTTATCAAGTCCCTGTGTCAATACATCCTTATAATCACACAATAAACCTGTTTTTTTGATGCATTCACACATTTTTTGATAATTTTGAAAGGAAAAAAGATACTCACTCATGCCTATTGCTCCTGCAAAATGTTACTTTTTTGTAAATCACTCCGATTAACAATACGAGTATAGCATAGTACGTCAGATATTGCCATATTATTTTCTTTATTGAAAGCTCAGAAATTATTATATATACAGTGCGTAGCCAATCGTATTTGCAACCCATCTAAAAGATTTTATTGGAATAGCTTTTACTGAAAATGAAAACTCTCCATATAGATATGCTATAATAGTACCGGATGTAATTTGGTATCGTACAGAGTGAAAGGAGACAACTATGGGTATTATTTCATGGATATTTTTTGGCGGCATAGCCGGCTGGATAGCCAGCATTATCACCGGAAAAAACCGACAGATGGGCAAGATTGCCAACATTATCGTAGGGGTGATCGGCGCAAGCATAGGCGGATTTTTGGGTAACCTGGCAGGATTGGACGGTCATATCGACCGCTTCAGTATACGCAACCTTGCTGTTGCGGTTGTGGGTTCCGTGCTGCTGCTCAGCATAGGCAACCTCTTTGGCGGGCGCAGAAGATAAAAGGATTCTCTGTTTTAAAACCTGCCGCCCTAAAAGCCCTAAGCAATCTGCTGAAAAAAAGCCGTGCTTAGGGTTTTTTTGAAGAAAAAATACATACTATATATAGAATATAAAATGGAATATACTATTTGTATGTCGTCAATATGATACAGGTTTTGGCGGAAGAATTTGCGGCGGCACGGCGTCTGTATAGCATTTTGTAAAAGTACACAAAGCGGGCGGTCATGTGTAAAGTTAATATGGTTTTTCCGATATTAAAGTTATTGTTTTTTCGATATTAAAGTTATTATTTTAATTTAAATAAAAGACGAGATAATCTTCTTTTGCATACAATGATAGTACGTGTTTTTTAAAAATATATTTTTTTATGCCATATTATCAAAATAAATCTGATTTTTTGTATGGAATCGGGATTATCCGACCAATTATGTAGTATAATTTGTTAAAAAAATAGAAGATTTTACTGTCGTTTTTCTATACGGTGTAGATAATATTAAAATATATTTTATGTGAAAATCATTTCGAAAATATCGTAATTTTATACAATATTATTTCCAATGTGTAAAGCTGATGAGGAACCCATATTATATTAAGCATGTGGTAAAATGTTACAAATAAGAATAAGCTGTAATAAACACAATTAAAATACCACAATACATATACATAATTCTGCTGATTTACTGTCTGTAAACGAAACATAGGAATGATTTCAAAATATGTAACAGCGTTATTGTTCGGAAAATTATGATTGAAAAAAAATATGGAATATGTTACACTATTTTATGAAATGTGTAGGCAAATACCATACAAGTCTAATGTGTCAAAATGTAAACTTGTGGTAGAAAGATTAACGATTTCTAAATACTGTATTAAGAAAGGATAAAAAGAAAATGTTAAGAATTACAGATGTAAAAGCAAGACAGATCATCGATTCTCGCGGCAATCCTACCATCGAGGCAGAGGTGTACCTTGATTGTGGTGCAATGGGCAGAGGTGCTTCCCCCAGCGGCGCATCCACCGGCGAATTTGAAGCATTGGAGCTGCGTGACGGCGACAAGAGCAAGTTTGGCGGCAAGGGTGTAAGCCGTGCGGTAGAGAATGTAAACACTAAGATCAAAGAAGCTATCCTCGGTCTTGATGCAGAAAATATTTATGAAGTAGACGCTGCCATGATTAAGGCAGACGGCACAAAGGACAAATCCAACTTCGGCGCAAACGCCATTTTGGCCGTATCCATCGCTACCTGCAACGCCGCAGCCAACGCTTTGGATATTCCGCTGTATCGCTACCTCGGCGGTGTCAATGCCAATGTATTGCCCGTACCGATGATGAACATTCTCAACGGCGGCGCACATGCCAGCAATTCGGTAGACTCCCAGGAATTTATGATTATGCCGGTGGGCGCACCCAGCTTCTCCGAAGGCCTGCGTTGGTGCACAGAAGTGTTCCATAAATTGGCAGCGCTCTTGAAGAGTAAGGGTTTGGCAGCCAGCGTGGGCGATGAGGGCGGATTTGCACCCGATATGAAGGACGACAGCGAAGCCATCGAGTTCATACTCCAGGCGGCTCGTGATGCCGGCTATGAGCCCGGACGCGACATCGTTATCGCCATGGATCCTGCCAGCTCCGAATGGAAGGGCGGCCAAAAAGGTCTGTATCACCAGCCAAAGAGCGGCAGAAAGTTCACCAGTGCAGAGCTGGTAGCACATTGGAAGGGTCTTTGCGACAAATATCCCATCGTATCCATTGAGGACGGTTTGGACGAAGAGGACTGGGAAGGCTGGCAGCTGCTCCGCAAGGAACTGGGCGATCGCGTACAGTTGGTAGGCGACGACCTCTATGTAACCAACACCGAGCGTTTGGCAAAGGGTATTGAAGTAAAGGCAGCCAACTCTATTTTGATCAAGCTCAACCAGATCGGATCCGTATCTGAAACTCTGGAAGCCATCAAAATGGCGCACAAAGCCGGCATGACTGCCGTGGTATCCCACCGCAGCGGTGAAACAGAGGATACCACCATCGCAGACTTGGCAGTGGCTGTCAACGCCGGCCAGATCAAAACAGGCGCACCGAGCAGAAGCGAACGCGTTGCCAAGTACAATCGTTTGCTCCGTATCGAAGAGCAGTTGGGCGATGCTGCCAAATACCTCGGCAAGAAAGCATTTAACCAAAAATAAATCATGATGAGAAGTCATATTGGAGAATGAGATGAACACCCTAAATTATATCAAAGCACTCGCCGACATCAACCGTTTGAAAATATTGCAGCTGCTGCAATATAAGCAATACTCCGTTGGTGAACTGGCAAGAGAACTGGATATCAGCGATTCCGCAGTATCACAGCATTTAAAAATCCTGCGCAATGGCGATATTGTGTCCGTAAAGTCCAAACAAGGGCACTTCGTATATTACAGCATTAACCATGAAGTGATCAAAGCCCTGGGAAGCCACTTAAAGCGTTTTGCATCACAGCCCAAAAAATTCAGCCTCGTAGAGGATAACTACGGCAACAAGGCCTGAGCTCAGAACACATGGAATTGCCCCCGAACTGCGGTTCGGGGGTTTTCTGGTTGCAAAAAAAGCGATGAGTATATCTCATCACTTTATATGCTCTGCACTCTATCCATTCTTTCGGAAATCCAGATAGCCTATCAGCACCGTCCATACATAGGCCATGGTCTTGGGAATCATCAGCAGACCGATGGTTTCGTTCCGTCCTGAAAACAATACAACGGGAATATAGAAGCCGAAGCTCAGCACAATGCTTAGCCACATATATTTGTAAGCCTTGTCGTTGCGTTCCTTTTGCGCCTTGTAGAACAGTCATACCACTGCGCCGCCCATGATGCTGAAGGGGATGTTGCGCAACACACCCCAGAGCAGGGGTTGACGGTATTGTGTCCACATGTTTTGCGGGAAGAGACATAGCACTATGCGGATAATCGCCATGGCATAGATAAGGATGTCCATCTTCTTATCCTCATGCCGGTATCTCTTTTTGAATATGCCGTAGAGAAGTATGTAGAAAAAAGTCATGGTGATGGATGTCACCAGCTTGCCTATACCCAGCGGAATAGCGTAATGCGCCATACCCAAACCGGACAGCAGGGCGATCATTCTGGGTACCAGATGGAACGCATCGCCGGCGCCCAATACCACAGACATAATGCCGAAGTTTTTGGAGTTTTGCGTCTTTGCGCCGCGTATCATGCTGATGCCTATCCATATAATGGATGTCAGGTATACGATATCGAAGATCACTTCAAAAAATACTCTCATAGTTTCCTCCTAATATAGATGTTCTATGATAATAGACAGATTTTTTTTATCGATGTCATTAATGAATGAGGCCAGTATGGCGCTCATTGCAGCTTCCAGTATGGCCTGCCTGCGGGGGCTTTTTACCGCGCGCTCGTCCCGCTCCATGGCGTCTGCCAGTCTGGCTTTCAAGCGTTGCAGAAAGCGGCTCATGTCGGCCTTGTTGTCGGGCTGCAAGAGCTGCATGTGCGTGGAGATGAACTTCGGATAGCATCGTTTGCTGTCTTCCAGCATCCCCATCAGCTCCTGCACATATTCGGTAAAGTTTGTGCCCTCGTAATGCATGTGGCTGAATATCTCCTGCCATACATTGCTGACGATGCTGAGCATCAGCATATCCTTGGAGCCGAAGTAGCCGTATATGGCACCCACAGACAGGCCGCAGCTCTGTGCCAGCTCCCGTATGTTCAGGGGCTTTGCTTCCGGATTGCGCAGATACTCCTTCGCCACTGCAATGATGCTCTCCTGGCTGCTGATTTTTGGTTTCATAGCGTATCCTTTCATAAATGAACAAAGTTCATTTATAGTATAAACGATAACGAGAAATAATACAAGGGCTTTTTTTAGGATTGGACGAGTTTTTTATAAGCACGGATCGAATAGATATAAAGACTGTGCTGCAAGATTTTTTATGCGAAACACGCAAGCTCCGGATCATTTGATATCTATACACAGAGTTTGAAAAGTGCTATGATAACGCTAAGAAAATATGTCAGAGGATGGGCCGTGTGCTGTATACAATTTGCGACAGTACCGGTTTTTCCTTGATTGTCGGGGATAATGAGTATCGTTATATGGCGTGGATCAAGGCAATATAGCCGAGGACTTTGTATCACACAAACAATATGAAACACTGTCCGGCATGGATAAGAGAAAGAGCCGTCACCCATGGATCGATAGATAGTCCCGTTTTGTTGATTTGCCGTATCTGTATAAGGATACATTGGGAGGCTTTGTTATGTGGATTGTATTTGCAATATTATCGGCTGTGTTCGCAGCGCTCACATCCATACTATCCAAAATAGGCATTCAAGGAGTCAATTCCAGCCTGGCGACGGCCATTCGTACGCTTGTTGTGCTTGCCATGGCTTGGGGAATGGTATTTTTGACACACGCGCAAGGAGATATTGCAGAAATCGATAAAAAGAGCTGGATATTTTTGATTTTGTCCGGTTTGGCAACAGGGGCATCCTGGTTATTTTATTACAAGGCTTTGCAGATGGGCGAAGCCTATAAGGTGGTTTCTGTCGACAAGCTGAGCGTGGTGATGACATTGATTTTAGCTTTTGTTTTTTTGCATGAGCAGTTTACGCCAAAATCATTGATAGGCTCTATATTGATAGCCGCCGGAACCTTGCTTATGGTACTGTAAAGCATGAAAAAACTGTGACGTATTGGCAGCGTATACCAAGCGTAAAATGGAACGGAGCAGATGACATTACCTGTAACAGGAAGTATCTGCTTTTTATGTGAGGATATGAGCAATTCACGACACTTGTATTGCAAATAGTCTTGAAAACACAAATCCAGGCCTTCCTTATTAGACAGGGAGATGAAACACTTTTTTGTGACAGAAAGAAATGCTGGGGGCAGTGATGCGGCTTGCAGGCTATCAAGGCACCAACCCTCTCGGACAGCTTCCCGTATTCCGCCATGCTATGCTCCGACTTGCACCGGATGCTTGCTGTAAGATTTTTCCTACCTGTTATTTCTTCGTATTTTCCATGTATGCTGCACAATTTTCACAGCCTTTGCCTTGCCGCATTTACCCTGCATTCTATGCAGCCGATTCAAAAAATGCTATGATAGCATCAAGAAAAAGATAGCGGGGATAGTATGAAAATGTATAATGAAATTGTGGAGCAGTGGGATGCACTTCGCCGAGAAAGTGCAATCAGTGTATAAAAGATTTTGTAAAGTATATTCTGCCCGGCGGGCGGATACTGGATGTCGGCTGCGGCGCAGGGATGCCCGTGACGGGATTTCTTGCTGAGCAGGGCTTTATCGTGCAGGGTATAGACCCATCGGATCAAATGATAAAAAGGGCAAAGGCGAGCGGGATAGCAAATGCCGAATTTACGGTGGCGGATTTCCTGTCCTATCAGACAGAGCAGCTTTTTGACGGCATCATCGCATTCGATTCTCTATGGCATATTCCGCTGGCGAAACAGCAGGATATTTATCCGAAGCTGGCATCGCTGTTAAAGTGCGGCGGATATTTCCTGATGACGCACGGAAAAGACCATGGTGAAATAGAGGGTGAGATGTTTGGAAAAGTGTTCTATTATGCTTTGCTGTCTGTTGCCGAGGTGGAAGAACATCTGCGCAATCATGCTATGGAAGTTGTTCAGAAGCATATGGACTATGCGGAACAGACCACCGGCACAAGGGATCTTCTGCTGATTGCGAGAAAAGTTACTGAGTGAATGGATTAGAAATCCGCAAATACTTCATCGCTTTGCCATGAAGTATTATCTCGATAAGGATATGGTCGATACGGAAATCGCCATCAGCGGAAACTCCGCGCTGATGTTTGATATACGCATAGAGCATATCAGCGGCAAAGAAGTACAGGATAAGTAAAGCACAAAACATATGAGTACTACGCCCTTCTTGCAGTGCAATCTGTCGGGAAGGGCATTTTCATGTCATAAACGGTCTGTTTTAAAAAAGTGCAGGAAGGGCTATTTTTTGATTTTTTCAAAGCGTTTTTTTGAACAAAAAAACTATGCAAAAAATCCGATTAATTTCCTTGTTTCTAAAAATTTATGTCCTGTATTTTTTACAGCGTTTTTTGCAAGCCTGATTTTGACGCTGATTTCCTTTTTGTTTTTACTGATTTTTACACGCAATTTTCTCAGGCGTTTTTACAGAAATTTTTTAAAACAATTTTTTAATCTCCGATATTTTCAAAAATCGCTGTTTTGAAAATCATCGGAATTTTTTTAAAAACTAAAATTTCTGCGTCTGCATTTTTTGCTGTTTTTTAAAAGCTATTTTTTCTGAATTTCTGTTTTCCAATTTTTTACGGCAAAAAAATTTTAAACACG
>JBHADM010000002.1:0-9245 GCA_041855045.1 Bacillota bacterium
AACCCTTAGAAACAGAATTCTATTACTTGCTTAGTGATGATATATCTCATCCATTTTGGAATACTTATTCATGCAATTTTTCCCTACCCCCAACTGTTGACAGAGAACCTTTTTAAACTTACTCTGCACGCATCAAAAATAAATGAAAAAGCCGAAACATATGTCTCGGCTTTTTTGGTGCTGGTGGTGGGACTTGAACCCACACGGGTTGTTCACCCACAGGATTTTAAATCCTGAATGTCTGCCATTCCATCACACCAGCGTACAGGTGTTCCTGCTGAACAGTTATTAATTGTACAGGAATCCGAAGCATTTTGCAAGTGTTTTTTCACGCAGTTTTTGGGTTTTTAATCAGGACTTTCACGCCGCTGTAAAAATGTTGACACAGTTTTGAAAAAACCTTAGTATTGCTTGTTTTCATAGGCATAGACAGGTCGAGCTTTGCCATGTGGCAGTTTGTTTTCAAATTATTTACAGAATTTTGGGAATATATTCACACTTAACTCGTATTATATATGTTGTTTCGAACTATGCTGTTTTTTGCTGGCGAAATCGAACACCAAACAAACGCATAAGGAGATATACCGTGAAAAGACTATGCATCATTATCCTATTGTCGATTTTCTTGCTTGCGCTGGGCATCAAAGCCCTTACAGAGCCAAGCCCCTCTGTGGATTTTAAAACAAGCTATCAATATCATAATTTAGGTGACGAGAACAAGCTGTTTGAAATTACCAAACTCTTGGAAGATGCCGGTTTAAGCACCGCCAATGCCAAGTACTTTTCCCAATCCGTCAAAGCCTACGAAGAAAAAATAGGCGCCGAGAATCTATGGGATGAAATTGTACAGGCAGATGTAAACAAGGATCCTTACGCGCAGTATGCGTCGGCCTATCGTCTGCCGGCGGGCGGAGATGGATTGACGCTGCTCAATGACAGACTGACAGCGTATTTGCTTGGTGGCGATCTGCTTATGACCAGGGGCGAGAATCCTTCGGATGAGGGTATCTTGCCGCTGGAGAAAAAAGTCCTGGAAGATGGCTCCGAATATTTGCAGGCGGATCGCAGCTATGCGGCATTTGCAAGCTTGTACAGCGATATTCCTACCGTTTCGGGTGAGGATGTGACACAGCACCTTGCAAGCGTGCAGCAGGCATTTAAGAATAGAGGTCTCGGCTTTATGCACAAGGACACTCTCTCTTTAATATCCGTGTTGTGTCACTTTCAAAAGAACGATGCGGATTTTTTGCGCATATCTCATGCCGGTGTACTGCTGCAAGTGAATGCCAATCTTCTGTATTTTATTGAAAAGCTCTCTTTTGAGCAGCCGTTCCAGGTGACTGTTTTCGCCAATAGACAGGAATTAAACGACTATTTGATGGGAAAGTACGATAGAACTTGGAAGGCAGGCATGGCGGCTCCCTTCATCATGGAAAACGATGCGCTCCTTGAAGGTTATCGAACAAATCCCTTCAAACAGATTACACAAGATGCCAACGGCGTATAAAGCCTGTCAAATTTCATTGTTAGCCGCAGAGATCCACAGAAAATTCATTTGCGCAAAGGTCGGATTTTGTATATAATATAGTTAAACATTCTATTAGGAGGACATTGCGATGAATAAAACAGATAGATTCAACTTATCTGATCCCAAAAATATGGCTTTGATTGCCATTGCGGTAGGTGTGCTGTTTTTGATATTTCCAAACGGTTTGCTTACCACGCTGATTTACGTATTGGGCTTGGTTGGCATTTGCTTTGGCGCATATCACATCTATGCATATTTTGCCAAAAAGGATGCGGTAAGCGAAGTCAAAAGCCGTCTTGCCATCGGCTTGATGTTTGCCGCTCTGGGTCTGTATTTTGTACTGAACCCCGGCTACATTATCGACATTTCCAATTTCCTGTTCGGTCTGGTCATCTTGGCTTTCGCCTTCTTCCTTGTGCAGTACGCTTTGGATTTGAAGGATGCCGGTTTTAAACTGTGGCTGTATATCTTGGCAGCAGCGGTTGTTTGTGTTGTGATGGCCACCTTGGTGCTCACCGATGTATTCCGTGCACAAGCTTCCAGAATCGCATTCACTGGCGTAGCGCTGCTTGTGGCAGGCGCTTCTCAATTGCTTAGCGATGTATTGCTCAACCGTACCGGTTTTGACCGCAGCAAAGTAAAGCAAAACGAAGTGAAAGTAGACGCTTCACTCTTTACATCCACCTTGGACGGCGTGAAGAACACCATTACCGAAGTGGTGGAAAAAGTAAACGAAAAGCAGGAAGAAGTGGCAGCGGCAGCCAAAGAAAAGAAGAGCGAGGCAGTCGAAGTCGTTTCCGAGCACAAAGAGAAAGCAGCAGACCTTGCCGGGGAAGTAAAGGAATGGTTTGCGGAGGCAGCTGAAGAGGCCAAAGACGCTGCAGCCGAGGTGAAAGAAAACCTCGAAGACGCTGCGGAGGAAGTAAAGGAAGACCTCGCAGCCGCCGTGGAAGAAGTGAAAGAAAATCTATAATTGCAATGCCAAAGCCGAGGCTTTGTGCTTTGCAGCATGAATAAAAGGAAACTTATATGAATACAGCTCATATAAGAGATTTCAAACACAAAATCATACACATGATCGGCATAGGCGGCTCCAGTATGAGCGGCCTTGCCGAAATGTTGTTGGAGCTGGGCTATCAAGTGCGCGGCTCGGACGGGGCGGAGAGCTACATTGTAGATATGCTGCAGGAAAAAGGCATAGCCGTTACAGTGGGGCACTCCGCTTCTAATGTGTTTGGCGCAGATCTCATTATATATACCGCCGCCATTGCGGAGGACAATATCGAACGTGTCACAGCAAAAAAGCTGGGCATACCCTGCATGGAGCGAAAAACCCTGCTGGGTCAAATTATGGAGCATTATGCCTGCAATGTCTGCGTTTGCGGCACGCATGGCAAAACCACAACCAGCGCCATGGTCGCAAAAGCCCTGCTGGATACCGGAATGAACCCCAGCGTGCATATAGGCGGTGCAGCCGACAGCATAGGCGGCAGCACCCGACTGGGCAGTGATAAACTCTTTGTTGCGGAAGCCTGCGAGTTCAACGCCAGCTTTATGAGTATGAATCCGCACATCGCGGTGCTGCTCAATGTGAGGGAAGACCATTTGGACTTTTATAAGGACATTGAGGACATAGAAAACAGCTTCCGCGCCTTTTTGAACAAACTGCCCGAGGATGGCTGGGTTGTCGCCTGCGGGGACGATGCGCGCGCGAAAAAGCTGGCTTTGGAACACCGCAACCATATACTCTTCGGCTTTGACGAAAGCAATGACTATTATCCTAAAAACATTGTGTTTGATGCGGATGGCTGTGCCGGATTCACCCTGTATCACAAAGGCAAAGAGCTGTGTCAAATGCAGCTTGGTGTACCCGGCGAAATCCAGGTTTTGGATGCCATCGCCGCATTTGCCGTGGCGAGATTGCTGGGTGCCGATGCGCAGGCTGCAGCCGATTCCCTGGCGCATTTTGGCGGCGTACACCGCCGATTCGAGCTCACCGGCATTTACGACGGTGTAAAGCTCTACCATGACTACGGACACAATCCGGAGGAAATGCTGCAGGTCTTGGAAACGGCAAAACGCCTGCCGCACAACAGACTTTGGGCGGTGATGCAGCCCCATACATACAGCCGTGTCAAGCGCCTGTTCAAGGATTATATCCATTGTACCGATCCTGCCGACATCACGCTGATTACGGATATATGCGCCGCGCGTGAAAAGGATCCCGGCGATATTCACAGCACACACATCATAGATGCCATGCACAAAGAAGGCATACACGCCGTGTATACACCTACCTTCGACGATACGGAAGCCTACCTCAAGGCCAACTGGCAGGAAGGCGATATCGTGGTTACGCTGGGCTGCGGTGACATCAATAAGCTGAACATACAGATTGAAAAACATGCAAATTAACATCGTACTCTATCAACCGGAAATTCCTGCCAACACAGGCAATATAGCCCGCACCTGTGCCGTGACCGGCGCCAGACTCCACCTGATACGCCCCTTGGGCTTTGATACCAGCGAAAAACAGCTGCGCCGCAGCGGGCTGGATTATTGGGATAAGCTGGACATCAGCTATTACGATGATTTTGGTGATTTTCTCCAAAAAAATCCGAATGCCAGGCTCTACCTGCTTACCACCAAGGGAAAACGTCGCCATTGCGATGTGCGTTTTCAGGACAATGATTTTATTGTGTTTGGCTCCGAATCGCGCGGATTGCCCGAAAACCTCATCGAAAAAATGTATGAGCAGGCTGTCCGCATCCCCATGCGCAAAACCCTGCGCAGCCTGAATCTTTCCAACGCCGTTGCCATTGTGGTATACGAAGCCCTGCGTCAAGCCGATTTTGCCGACTTGGAAACCGAGGGTGAGCTAAGCGGCAGGGAAGAGCAGCAATGGGACTGGCTGGATCAAATTTCATAGTAAATATAAAAAACTACCCATTGAGGTAGTTTTTTGCGTTGCATATAGGTAGAATGTGTCCAATAAAGAGGTTCGGACTCGTGCAAATAATATACGCACTGCAATCTATGCCGAACATAGCTGCATGCAAGCTCGTATACATAATCTGCGCCATCGTTGAGGCTGCACAGTTTAGAGATGGCTTGATATTCTCATTTCGGCCTGTTTTGGTTAGGGGAAGCAGGCGTTTTTTCATCGCGGCTCAACCCCGAGCATGGCACCTTTTCTATTTTCTTTTATACAGATAAAAGTCAAAATAATTTAAATTGGTCACATACATCCCGCTCTTTGCCGCCAGTTCGTATTTATCATGCTCCAACTCGTATTGCCTGGTGACCACATAGTCATATGCGCCCTCGTCTATTGCCTGGATATGGTCTGCATAAATTTCATTCATATTCACATTAAACAAGCAGAAATACTTGCGATCGGGAAGAATCCCTGCAGCCCTGTAGAAGCCGGAATCCAAAAAACCCGTGTTGAGCAGATTTGCGTTTGGTGTTTCCCGCATGATTTTTGCAAACTGATACTGCGGCAAATCCTCCTTTACAACTTGGCTAAGATAGGTATTGGGTGACAGTTTCCAAGCAAGCGGAATAAGCAATACGAGTATGCCCGCCTGTACCAGATGATGGAAATGTATTTTTCGTAACAATACATCCAGGGATAGGAAGAAAAAGGGTAGAAATACGCAGAAAATAAAATCATAATAGGGGTAGTGCTTGCTGCCGATGTAGGTAAAGAACAGCGTAATCACAAAGGAAAGAAGTAAGAACAGGCGCAGCTTTTTATGGCGTATAAAACTCACAGCCAGACCGGCGGCAAGCGCCGCAAACAGCGGCATATTATCCTTCGTTATATGCAGCAGCATCCTAAACTTGTCAAGTATGCCTAAACTGCGTTCCTTGCCGTACAAAAAAATATTGTTGTAAAAATAAACCATGTAAAAATCGTACAGCGCGCCGTTTGCTCCCAGATAGATAAGAGGGACTGCGCTCACCGCTAAAAAGCCCAGCAGCGCATGCAGTGCGGCTTTGCCCAGCTCACGATACTCTTTTTTGCGCAGCATGTCCCCAAAAAACAGAAGTACAACAGCCGATCCGAATCCGAGCGTGGTGTACTTTATGTAAAAAACCAAGCCGAGAAGTGCGCCGCTTAACATGTATTCCCGGCGATTCGGTAAAATATTTTTGTGAATTTTTCGCAATGCCAAATACAATATATAGGTCAAAGCCGGAAGCGCCAATTCCTCCGCAGAGCCGCCCATGAAAAAAGTGCGGCTGCTGTACGCTGTGACACCCAACAGTGCGGTATATAGGAGGGGATAGCGCAAATCAAAGAGTTTGAATATATGGAAACATAGCCATAAAAAAGCAAATGCAAAGAGTATCTCTATCCCGTACAGCCCTATCGTGCTTTCTGCCGATACCAGCGTTGCCAGCCAATAGATAAAGTAGATATACGGCCCCTTTTGCTCGTATAAATCGCGATACATCACCTGCCCGTGGTTGATGCCGTCGGCCACGGTAAATATGGTTTGCGTATCCGGCCAAGGGTTGATGGGATATAAAAAAGAGCTCTGACTGCATATGGTAACAAGCACAAAAGCAATGAAAAGAATGAGGAGTAGATTGTATTTTTTCATGTGTTCCTCCATGATTTGATTAAGGATATCATATCATTTTATGCCTGTTCAAACAATAAGGTATCTTGCAAATATTCCAAAAAACAGTTAGAATAAATAAAACACATCTATTATATGGAGGCATATTATGTATAAAAGTATTATTGATGAAAATAAAACCAGAATGGATAAAACCATTCGCTCTTTGCATCATAACTTAAATAATATTCGCACCGGCCGCGCCAATCCCCAAATTTTGGATTCTATCCGCATCGATTACTATGGCGTGGAGACACCCATCAATCAAATGGCAGGCGTGTCTGCGCCGGAGGCCCGCGTATTGCAGATTACCCCCTGGGATGTAAAAGCCCTGACGCTCATCGAAAAAGCAATTCACCAGAGTGATTTGGGCTTGAACCCAAACAACGACGGCAAAAGCATACGCTTGATTTTTCCGGAATTAAACGAGGAGCGCCGCCGCGATCTCTCTAAGCTGGCAAAAAAAGAAGGCGAAGAAGCAAAGGTAGCCATTCGCTCCATTCGCAAGGATGCCTTGGACGCTATCAAAAAGATGGAGAAAGATAAGCTCATATCCGAAGATGAAATGCATAAAGGGAACGACGAATTGCAAAAAGTAGTGGAAAACTACAGCAAGAAGATAGACGATATCATCACTGCAAAGATGGATGAAATCATGACCGTGTAATGCGTACACAGGATGATGTATTGGGCTTGCCCTTACAGGACGCGCTGGATTTGCTGCAGGGCTATGAAGTCAGCCTGGTACAGAGCGATGCCAACGCCGTGTTGAATCGCAAGCTGGGTGAGGAATTTTGCCATCCGCGCGTTGTGCGCGCAGTATTTGAGGGCAAAAAGGTCTCGCTATTGTATTCCAATTTTAAGGAGCTTTCTTATTGAAAGACATCATTTACCAATCCAAAGAGCTATTGCCCAAGCATGTTGCCATCATTATGGATGGAAACGGCCGCTGGGCAAAGCGGAATAAACTGAAAATCGCGATGGGGCATAAGAGCGGTGTGCTTACGGTACGCAATGTGATTCGAGAGAGTGAAGCGCTGGGTATCAAGGTCTTGTCCCTGTATGCTTTTTCTACCGAAAACTGGAAGCGCAGCAGTATAGAGGTGGCCGCGTTGATGCGGCTCATCAACGAGTTTTTTGAAAGCAATATACGGGAGCTGCACGCCAAGAATGTCAAAGTGCACATCATAGGCGATGTGGACGGCATGCCGGAAGAGCAGCGCAAGGTGCTGGTTGAGGGCATGGAGCTGACGCGAAACAACAGCGGTATGCAGCTCAATATTGCGCTCAACTATGGCGGCAGGGCAGAGCTTGTGCATGCCTTTCAATCGCTTGCGGTAGATGTGCTTGCCGGCAGTTTGCGGCCGGAGGAGATAGATGAAAAAGCGATATCCGACAGGCTCTATACGGCTGGCAATCCTGATGTGGATTTACTGATACGCACCAGCGGCGAAATGCGCCTGAGCAATTTTCTGCTCTATCAATGTGCGTATGCCGAGTTTGTGTTCCCAAGCGTGCTTTGGCCGGATTTTACTTTGGATGAATATTATCAGGCGCTGTATGAATACCTGAAGCGTGATAGACGTTTTGGAGGTAGGCTGGATGAGTGAAAAAAAAATAAGCAACCGTAAACGCCGTGTGATTACCGCAGCCATTGCCATACCCATTTTGGCAGTATTGCTCTATTTCAGAAGCTGGTACATGGGCGTGGTGATAGTCATTGCAGTGCTGATGACCATATTTGAGGAGTTTCGTGCGCTGAAGGAGGGCGGCTACCATCCGGTAACGCTGCCGACATGGATTATCTGTGTGGCGTATTTGCCGCTGCAGCTGTTGTTTCCCGACAGGAACACGCTGTTCCCGCTGCTGTGCGTTATGTTCTTTTTGCAGATCATCATACTTCTAAGCCGCAAGCAGCCCGGCTTGCCCGATTTGCTCGTATCGAATCTGCCCCTGTTTACATTGGCGGTGCCGGGGATGAGCTACATCAGCTTTTTAAACATACAGCCGATCAGCCTGCAGATATTGTTCCTGGTGGGAAGCACCGTCAGCGCCGTATTTTGCGATATCTTCGCCTATGAAGTGGGATCTCGTGTCGGCAAGCTGCCCTTCTTTACCAATGTCAGCCCGCACAAAACGCTGGAAGGCGCACTGGGCGGCGCGCTGGGCAGCATCGTTGCCATGGTGACCATAGGTCTGTTGGTCAATGTTTCATTCGGTGTGCAGCACGGCACCATACTGGGCTATGCCCTGATGGGCTTTGGCTGCGCCGTTGCAGCCGAAGTGGGTGATTTGTTCGCCTCACTGGTGAAGCGGCACTGCGGCATCAAGGATTTCGGAACACTCTTCCCCGGGCACGGCGGCATGCTCGACCGCATGGACAGCGTACTGTTTGTGGCGACCTATATGTATTGCGTGAAGCTGCTGTTCTTTTAAATGCGCAAGCTGATTGCGAATGGTTCGAAATCGCGCATTTGCGCCGGTATACAACCGTTTTTCACAAAAACACTCCCGATAGGCTATGACAGCCGATTTGCAGGAAAAAATGAGAAACTATTTCAGCAACTGCTTTATTGTTCGCTTTGCTCCCGCAAAGCGCCTCTACACACAGGACACAGAGCCGCTTTGTGAAGACAGGGTTAAGAAAGCCATTACCCCGTAAGGGGACGGAAACAATGTTTATTTGTTTTGTTTAGTGTTTTTTTATTTTTCGTTAAGAAAGCCATTACCCCGTAAGGGGACGGAAACCTTTGCGCTCGGTAGGTGCAACATACATTTTGGCGTTCGTTAAGAAAGCCATTACCCCGTAAGGGGACGGAAACTCCTGTTCCGCCAATTTTTTAGCGGATACTTTGTGTTCGTTAAGAAAGCCATTACCCCGTAAGGGGACGGAAACGAGTGCCCCCGTAGTAGGGGTCGTAGCAGGTTATCATGCCAGTTAAGAAAGCCATTACCCCGTAAGGGGACGGAAACCCGCCAACTTTTTGGCGGATACTTTGTGTTCTTTTACGTTAAGAAAGCCATTACCCCGTAAGGGGACGGAAACTATTTTTTGCAAGGTTGGTTAGGTTTAATGTTGTCTGTTA
>JBHADM010000003.1:0-8271 GCA_041855045.1 Bacillota bacterium
CAGGCCGATATGCTGGATGCCGCGCTGGAAAGTGAAACACGTGCGCGCTGCTATCCTAAGGGCGATTTGCATCGCTTTTATATGGGTGAGATACTAAGCTGCTACTATACTAAATAATATTGAGCATATTCGAGAGCGCATTTATTGTGTAAAACAGTCGCCTTTTTGGGCGACTGTTTTCTAAAAAATTAAAGGTTATCATACTGTCTGCAGATCGTATATTTCGATATGGCGGTTTGTACTGCGCCACGCACATAAAAGTTAATCAGATCTCGGATAAAACTGGGCATAAAAGCATTATATTTAACTTCCAGTATGATTTCTCTGTGTGCAAACGCAGGTACCGTCGGAACAAAGGGATCAAACATATCGGTGCTGTATACTCCAGTGCGCAGTTGTTTATCAAAGGTAATGCGGACTTCTTCAGCAGGGTGCAGATAGGCTTCCCGTATGTAATCCACAATGACCACAGGGCGCAGGAAGCGCGTACGCATCTCCTTATATACATCGTGCAGCAAACCGCTTTTGGTTTTATCCAGTCCGGTCGGATCACCTATGATGAGCTGGTCGGCAAGTGTTCTTGGTATGGTGATGGAACGCTTGGATATAAGGGAACCGACCTTGGATTTGCACTCCATTTTTATGGTGCTGTCTGAATAATTATAGATGCGAATACGATACTTATCCCTATCCTTTGTACCGTTTATTTTATCATAGTAGGCGTCGTTGAATATGGTATCAAAATACAAAGAACGTATTGCGTAGTTATTGTTTGCATCACCAAAAGGGTCTCTTTTCAGTACATTATCCAATGCAGACGATAGCAGACGATACTGCATTTCATTGATAAAAAATTTAAGTTCATGCCGCATGGGCACTGCTGTAGCCATAGTTTACCCCTTAGCTGCCGGCTTCGGTTTGGCAGGCTACCAGTGTCACATCGTATATTCTGGGGATGTTTTTAAGGGTGGTTACCACATTATCCTCATTGGCACTCAGGCGAACTTCATATGTGAGCTCTGCGCCGGCGTTGGTGATGGTTTTGCTGCGCACCTTATATTGTTTCACCAAAGAACCCAGTACGTTTTCTATCTCGTTGGATGTGTTGGATTGTGCATGTATCACCAATAAATAAGAGTTGGGATTCTTAAAAGTAATCAGGGAAAGAATAAATACAAAAATAGATAGGATAAATACTACAGCCAATGCAATAAGATACAGCCCTGCGCCAAGCAATATGCCCATGGTTAATGCCCAAAACATATAAGCGGTATCCAGCGGGTCTTTTACGGCTGTACGGAAACGAACGATACTTAGCGCGCCGACCATACCCATGGACAAAGCGATATCGCTTTTTATTGACATAACAACCGGTGTGGTGATGAGTGTCAGCATAATCAGTGTAATTGGAAAACTGGGATTATACAGTACACCGCGGTAGGTTTTTTTGTATACTAATGCGATAATGGATCCAATGATAAAAGCGGCTAATATAGATATGATAACATCTGTTATAGAGATGCTTGCAAACTGCGAGGCCAAGCTTGCAGTGGTAACAATATCGGATTTGGAAATGTTTTCAAGCGATGAGGCATAAGCCGTAATCATAAACGCGTTCTCCTTCAATCTGTTTCTATTCTTATCTATTATAAACCATTCAAGCATGATGTCAAGAAATCCCCTTTGCAAGAATATTGGAATATATTCCAATATTCTTGCAAAGCATTTAGATATTAGATATAATTAACTTTGTAAACGGAACTATTTAACAGCGAGGAAAACAGGAGGATTTTTGTATGGAAATCGGTCTAAAGCATGTGCAGGAAGTCGAGGTAACGCAGTATAAAACAGCTAAACATATGGGCAGCGGCAGTTTGGACGTATTCGCGACACCGGCTATGATCGCGTTGATGGAAAACACTTGTATGCACTGCGTGGCAACGCATTTGCAGGAAGGCACAGCGACGGTTGGAACATTTTTAAATGTAAAGCATCTTTCGGCAACACCCCTCGGGGCGACAGTAAAATGTGAATGCGAACTCATCGAAATAGATAGAAAACGACTTGTTTTTTCTGTGCAGGCCTACGATAATGCCGGGCTTATTGGTGAGGGACAGCACGAGCGTTTTATTGTAAACATCGATTCTTTCTTGCAAAAAACCAAAGAAAAGCTACTATAGGAGGCAACAATGGAATTTCGCAAAGGTACATGGAAAAAACAAATCAATGTCCGCAACTTTATCCAAAAGAATTTTACACCCTATGAAGGGGACGAAAGTTTTTTGACACCGCCTACACAGCGCACAAAGGATCTATGGCAGAAATTAAGCGGATTATTAAGGCTGGAGCGTGAACGCCAGGGTATTTACGATATAGACACCCATCGCATATCCACCATCGTGTCGCATGAAGCAGGGTATATTGACAAGGATCTGGAGCAGATTGTTGGACTGCAAACTGACGAGGCATTGAAGCGTTCTATTATGCCGTTTGGTGGTATTCGCATGGTGAGAGGCTCGCTGCAAGCCTATGGCAGAGAAATGCCGGAGGAGATTGACAACATTTTTAAATACAGAAAAACACATAATGACGGTGTGTTTGATGCTTATACCGGCGAAATGCTTCTGGCGCGTAAAACAGGTATTATTACAGGTTTGCCGGATGCATACGGACGTGGCCGCATCATCGGTGACTATCGCCGTGTGGCTTTATATGGCGTGGACTTCTTGATTGCAGAAAAACAAAAAGCCAAGGCAGAGTATGTTTTTGATATTATGGACAGCCCAACTGTTCGGCTTCGTGAGGAAATGAGCGAACAGATTCGCGCTTTGCATGAGCTCAAAGAGCTGGCAAACATGTACGGATTCGATATTTCCAAGCCAGCCACCAATGTGAAGGAAGCCATACAGTGGTTATATTTTGGATACTTGGCAGCCATCAAGGAACAAAACGGAGCCGCCATGAGCATAGGCCGCATATCTACATTCTTGGATATTTATGCCGAGCGTGACTTGGCAGAAGCTGTGTTCACCGAGGAGGAAATCCAGGAAATGGTGGATCATTTTGTCATGAAGCTGCGCATTGTACGCTTCTTGCGTACACCGGAATACGATGAGCTGTTTAGCGGGGATCCGACTTGGGTAACGGAAGCTATTGGCGGTGTTGGTACAGACGGAAGACCATTGGTTACCAAAATGAGCTATCGTTTCTTGCACACTTTAATCAACCTGGGACCTGCTCCGGAACCAAACCTGACAGTGCTCTGGAGTGATAAATTGCCGGAGAACTTTAAGCGCTACTGCGCCAAAATTTCCATAGAAACATCCTCTATTCAGTATGAAAACGATAATCTCATGCGTGGAAAGTTTGGGGATGACTATGGCATCGCTTGCTGTGTATCCGCCATGCCTATCGGTAAGCAGATGCAGTTCTTTGGTGCGCGAGCCAATATTGCAAAAGCGTTGCTCTATGCCATCAACGGCGGCAAGGATGAGATGAAAGGTCTGCAGGTTGCGCCGGAAATGCCCTTACCCAAAGGGGAGTATTTAAACTATGAGGATGTTGTCAGAAACTTTGATCGCATTATGGACTGGCTCAGCAAGCTCTATATTTCCACACTGAACATCATTCATTATATGCATGACAAGTACTGCTATGAACGTCTTGAAATGGCGCTGCATGACGAGGAAATCATACGTACATCTGCCTGCGGCATTGCAGGTCTTTCCGTAGTGGTAGACAGCTTGTCCGCCATCAAGTATGCAAAGGTAAAACCCATTCGCAATGCAGAAGGTCTTACGGTGGATTTTGAAATTATCGGTGATTATCCAAAATTCGGTAATAATGATGAGCGTGTGGACGAAATGGCTGTGGAACTCGTTCAAAAGTTCATGAAAAAACTCAGAAAACACAAAACCTACCGTTCCAGTATACCCACCATGTCTATACTGACCATCACCTCGAATGTGGTATATGGTAAAAAGACCGGTTCCACTCCGGATGGCAGAAAGGCCGGAGAGCCTTTTGCACCTGGAGCTAACCCCATGCACGGAAGAGATTCCTCAGGTTGCCTTGCATCAATGAAATCCATTGCCAAACTGCCTTATGATTACAGTGAAGACGGCATTAGCTATACATTCAGCATTGTTCCCGCCGCGCTGGGGCAGACAGAAGGGGAGCAGAAAATCAATCTGAAAACTATTTTGGATGGATATACCCTTGACGACGGACATCACATCAATGTAAACGTGCTGAATCGCGAGATATTGCTGGACGCTATGGATCACCCCGAAAACTACCCACAGCTGACAATACGTGTGTCCGGTTACGCGGTCAACTTTATTAAGCTGAATCGTGAGCAGCAGTTGGATGTTATCCATCGTACATTCCACGAAAGATATTAAAAGACAGGAGCCCGCAGTGAATCACAGAGATGTAAAAGGAAGAATTCATTCCATCGAAACTTTTGGTGCAGTAGATGGACCGGGAATTCGTTTTGTGGTGTTTCTGCAGGGCTGCCCTCTTCGTTGTGTTTATTGTCATAATCCGGATTCATGGAACATCAAGCACGGAACGATTACCAAAGTAGGGGAACTCATGGATAAAATACTCGATTATAAGAGTTTTTTATCTGGAGGCCTGACTATTTCCGGCGGTGAACCTATGTTGCAAGGTGATTTTGTATATGCTCTTTTACACGAAGCAAAGCGAAACGGAATCCATACCGCCTTGGATACCTCGGGTGCGTTTGATTTGCACAGCAGTCAGCGTTTGATAGACGCAAGCGATATGCTTCTCCTGGATATCAAGGCGGCCAATGCGGAGCGTTATCAACAAATCACGCAGCGTGATTATGCCCATCGAAACGCCATAGCCACTTTGGACTACTGTGAATCCATACAAAAACCGGTTTGGATACGGCATGTCTTATTGGAGGGCTATACATTGAATGAAGTCGAGTTATCCAACTTGGCAGAGTTTTTGTCTCATTACCAATGTGTGGAACAGGTGGATTTACTGCCTTTTCATAAAATGGGTGAATACAAGTGGGGTGAGATCGGCTACCGTTATCTGCTGTTTAATGCAGAAACCCCGAGTAAAGAGCAAGTAAAGAAGGCAAAGGAAATTTTTTCAAAATATCATTACAGAGTAAAATAACAAACAAGCCGTATGTTTCAAAACGGCTTGTTTGTTATTTTTATAAGGTTTTAATATTCTTGACAAATAAAGCTGTGTGAATTTAAAATCATAATAAAGTATTATTTTTAGGAGAGTCTTTATGCTGCGTAAAGCTTACACACCATTATCCATGTTTGCACATACTATTTTACTGGTCGTGATGGGCATTTTTTTGTATACCAAAGCGGAGTTTACATTGGATTTCATTCGATCTGTCATGCTCATACTTGCATGGATAGTTTTTTTTGATACATTGTTGAAATGGCTTATGCGTCGTGATGCGCACAGACCTTCCTTGTGGATGGGACTCTTTCGTTTTGGATTCGCATTATTTTTAAGTGTGTTTCCTAACACCTTAGCGATTTCGCTTTCTCTACTGTTCGGAATTTGGATCTTTTTGAACGCACTCGGAAAATTTTTATATACGATTCAATTGATTAATACTAAAAGCCGCGGTGCTGTAATCGTTTTGATACAAGGGCTCGCATATACATTTTTTGCATTCTTTTTGTTGACTTCACCGGTGCAGGGCGCATTTAGCCTTGCGGAAATGATGGGGCTATATTGCTTCATCAGCTCTTTTTTCTATCTGATAGACACCATACGAGAAATTTTGGGCAGCGACTTGAATGGAAAACGTATTCGACAAAGAGTGCGTATTAAACCGCCCGTCTTGCTTACGGCGCTCTTACCAATGCGTTTGCTTGCATCTTTGGACGACCCGGACGAAGAAGCAGAGGTCGCTTTATGGACACGTGTGGAGACGCAGCTGGAAAATGCAGAACCTAATATGCAGATTTTCCTACACCTTTCGAAGAACACCGCGTTTGGTTTTGGACATGTGGATATTGCCATAGATGACAAAATATACACTTATGGATGTTATGATGAAAGCAGTAACCGTTTGTTCGGTATTCTTTCGGACGGTGTGCTGGTAGAAGCAAACCGCGACGAATATATTCCGTTTTGTGTGGAACGTGAGAAAAAAAGACTCATTTCTTATGATGTTGTGCTGTCGGAAATGCAAAAAGAGGCAATTAAAAAGAAAATCAAAGAGTTTTTACTGCACAGCACCAGATGGTATCCAACTGCAGAAAATGAAGCACAAAAAGCATTGGAGAAACGGGCAAATGCAGTTTTTCACAAAATCGGAAAAGGACCGTTCCAAACATATAATGTGCTCACCACAAACTGTGTAGCGGTGGCAAATATGTTCTCAGGCAGCGGTGGTGTGGATCTGATGAATCCGCAAGGCATTATCACCCCGGGAACATACGCTGCGTTTTTGGATAGACAGCTTCTGCGTCCAAAAAGCATAGTGGTGTCTAGAACGGTATATCGCTAATTTGCTTCCAGTGCACCAGCAGTCTATCCAACGCGTAACTTGCGTTTGCAGAACTTGTGGAAGGCAGATTGACAGCCTCTATTTTAGTTTGCGCCTGTTGATATTTCTGGTATAGCTTATGGGCAAGCTTCCCGTTTGTAAATACATGCTTGATTTGGCTGTATTGAATAATGACATTCAAATCGCTGGGCACTATGTTTTGTATCGAACTGTCACTGCTGCCCTGTATATCACAGCGGAGCACAACATCATACAATGCAATGCGATGTCGCAATAAAAAAGCGATTTTCTCCTCAGTATTCTGCAATGGCGACTCATGATACAGCGCAGACATTATTTTCCAAAAACGGTTGCTTGGATTGCCATAGAAAAAACCGCTTTGTCTACTTTGTACAGATGGGAAGCTGCCCAATATCAATATTCTGCTCTGTGCGTCATATACGGGCTGTATACTGTGTTCTGTCATAATTTAAGTATGATTCCCAAAACGGCACCGATAAGTATAAACACAATCGGGTGCAGTTTTATTTTTTTAACCCGTGTCATACCAAAAAGAGCAAGAAAAATGCCTAAAGGCAGCCAATGTATTTGTTCGTTTTGCAGCACACTCACCTTAAATACCGTAAACCCTGCACTGATAATCAAGCCGGTTACGGCAGGGCGTATGCCGGACAGCGCAGATTGCAGCACACAATTGTCTGCAAAATCACGCATAAACTTTGCGATGATCAAAATAATGATAATAGAGGGTGTAATGATAGCAAAGCTGGCGAATATGCCGCCTGGTATTCCGGCTGTCAGAAAGCCTACGTAGGTGCTCATATTGATGCCGATAGGGCCAGGCGTACTCTCTGATACTGCAATCAAATCCACCAATTGTTGTGGTGTAAACCAGTGAGGATAGTTCTGGCTCATTTGCATTAAAAATGGAATAGTCGCCAATCCGCCGCCGATTGCAAACAGACCGACTTTGAAAAATTCAAAACAAAGCAGGATTATCTCAGCCATTTTCTGCGCCACCTTTCAAGAAGAGTATTCCGATGACAGCCGCTAACAATGTAATCACGATAGGAGATACCTGAAAAAAGGTAACGGCAATAAAGGCAAGCACTGTCAACGAAGCCTTGAGTATACTGTTGGCGTTGGTCAGAAAAAGCTTATAAACCGAGGAGGCAATCAGTGCTGTTACTGCAATACGAATGCCGGCAAAAGCGTGTCCGACTGCTTCCAAATCTATAACGGCATTCAGCAAATTTGCCAGCACTAATATAATGATGACGCTGGGGCTGATAATTCCCAGTGTTGCAATAATACCGCCCGGTATACCTGACATCTTATATCCGATAAAAGTGGCTGTGTTCACCGCAATGATACCTGGGGTGCATTGACCTATCGCGAAATAGTTGAGTATTTCATCTGTGCTGGCCCATTTTTTGGTCTCCACCACACGGCTTGTCAGCAACGGCAGCATGGCATACCCGCCGCCGAATGTGAACAATCCGATATTAAAAAAGGTTAAATATAAATCAAGTAAAATTGGTTTTTTCTTCATAAGGATTGCCTTTCCGCATAGCTTTTACATAGGGCATGAAAGTCTGAAAAAATACGCTTGCTGACAATGTTCATCTCTTTTTCAGGGTGCCATTGTACAGCTATAATATTCGGATATTTTTCACTGTAAAATGCTTCAATCAGACCATCGGGAGCAAACACACTGGGTAGCAAACCCTCACCCAACAATTTTATGC
>JBHADM010000004.1:0-4562 GCA_041855045.1 Bacillota bacterium
TAGAAATGAACTTTTTCATTCTTTATCCCATGTAATTGACCGACTATGCGAAACCATCAACAAATTGACAAAGCCGATGGTTCGAAGCATTACTAATAGGGACTGGTTAGAGTGTATGGAATTTAATAGGTATTAGTATTAGTATAGCGTCTTAAACTGATTTCTTTGTCATACATTACCAGAGCGGTTGATTCAAGGGCTTGACAGCCGACCGCTTTAATTTTTTTTCGCGGTATAGAACACTTCCCCTCTCTATTTGACTTTGGTAAAAGATCACCATATTGCTTTAATACCCTGCGCACCGCAGGGTATTTTGCCGCCCATCCCCATCATTTGCGCTCTGCTCCAAAATGCGTTAAAATAGTATCCATCATTTTGTAGGGAGGTTGCCGTGGGCAATTTGATTTATGTTGCGGACGATGAGCAGAACATTCGCGAGCTCTTGCAGAACTTTTTAGAGGAGGAAGGCTATACCGTGCGTTGTTTTGCGACAGGGGATGCTCTTCTGCAGGCCTTTGCGGAGCAGCAGGCGGACATTGTGATACTCGACATAATGATGCCGGGTACAGACGGATACAGCGTTTGCGCCGCGCTGCGCAAACAGAGCGAGGTGCCGATCATACTGCTTACGGCAAGGGATACCGATGCCGATATGATCACCGGCTTCACAATGGGTGCGGACGACTATTTCACCAAGCCGTTTTCCCCTTTGAAGCTGACGATGCGCGTAAAGGTGATGCTCAAACGCAGCGCAAAAGAGGATAAGGCCGATGGTGAAAGCCTGCACTATGGCGATATCATCCTGTATCCGCAGCAAAAAACGGCGATCTGCCATGGTGAGGAATGCAAGCTCACCGCAACGGAATTCTCCCTGCTCTGCTATATGTTTACCAATCAGGATAAGGCTTTTTCTCGCGAAGAGCTGCTCAACGAGGTATGGGGATATGATAGCTTCGTGGAGTCCCGTGTGACGGATGATACCATCAAGCGCCTGCGTAAAAAATTGCTGCAGGCCGGCAGTACAGTGTCTGTGGATACGGTTTGGGGCTTTGGTTTCAAACTATCCGAAAGGGCGGTCAAATGAAGCGGGAAAGAACTTTAAAAAACCATATTTTACTATGGCCGTCTTTGATATTGTTGGCAAGCTTGCTGCTGGTATTGCTGGTCTTTGATTATGCCACAGACCGATATATACAGCGCACCATCGCACAGCAGATAGAGAATGAGATAGCGGCTATAGACGCTTACTATGCAGATCGCTTTGATCGCAACATCCCGGAAGAAGATGCGGAAAGCCCTATTATCCCCGTTTATTATGCCATATTGAACGCAAGGCAGGAGATGATAGATCCCCACAAGGAATGGAGCAACGAGCAGGAGCGCAGGCGCAGCCAGTCTATTATCGACAGTATGGAGAATATGACGGAGGGCAGCCATAAGGTCAGCACTGCAAACGCTACCTACTATGTGACAGTCAAGCAATATATCGGTACCTATGATAATTTTTTGATTGTGGATATAGGCGAGGAAGTCTATACGGTGCTGGTATATTCCAACATATCCTCCATTCAGGAGCTGTTGAATCTGGTCAATCGTATGTTGCTTGTACTGCTCGTGCTCGCAGGTTTATTTTCCCTGCTGACCCTGTTCGGTATGGTGCGCAGAATAGACAAATCCATGCATAAATTGGAAGGCTATCTGCAGAAAGTAGGCGACAGAGAATCCCTAACCGTATTGGAAACCTTGCCCTACAAGGAATTTAACTGCATGGCGCAGAGCGTGCAGCACATGAGCAAGCGCATAGATCGGGCAGAGCAGAATCAGAAAACCTTTTTTCAGAATGCCTCGCATGAGCTGCGCACGCCTCTTATGTCCATACAGGGCTACGCCGAAGGATTGGATGCCGGCGTGGTGAAAAATCAGAAAAAAGCCTATGAAATCATACGCAAGGAAAGCGATAAAATGTCCAGACTGGTAGACGAAATATTGTTTCTCTCAAAGATGGATACCAAAACGCTGCACATAGAGAAGGAACTGTTCGACTGCAAGGAGCTGCTCTACGACACCAGCTGGCAAATTCACTCTCTGGCAAAGCAGCAGGGGATTGTCATTACCCATCATCTGCCTGCGGAGCCGGTGTTTATCAGGGCTTCCTATGAGCTGATGGAGCGCGCGGTGCTCAATATACTCACCAACGCCCTGCGCTATGCAAAGTCAGCTATTACGCTAACTTGCAGTGTCGAAAAGACAAATGTGCGCATATCCATCGCAAACGATGGTGAGGAGATAGCCGCACAGGATATTCCGCATGTATTCGATCGCTTTTTCAAGGGCGAAAAAGGGCAATTTGGCATAGGCTTGGCAATCACCAGCGATATTATGAAGGAGCATAACGGCAGCATATCCGTGCAATCCCAAACAGGGGAAACGATGTTTACCATGCAGATTCCACTGTAATGCAGCAGAAATTTTGCCACAAATTTGCCACATCTTAAGGAGGATTCTGCGTCAGTTTATTTGCTACAATAAAATCACGATAAGGGAAACCTTAGCGAATAGAAGAAAGGTAGGAAATAAAAATGAAACATACCAACAAAACATTATTGACATCTATACTGAGCCTTGCGATTGTTCTCTTGTTTGCTCTCAAGGGCATTGCAGGTACAGCCCCTGCAGATGCGAAAAGCGGTCAGCAGGAAGCTGCGGAAAGTGCCTATTCGCTGGATATGGAAATGTACATGAAACCAAGCATCAAGCCTTTTATCAAGGATTTGACCATGCTCAGCGAAGCAGAGATCAAAACCCTGCTGGATGCCGAAGAACTTACTTCCCCGATTTACGATAAAATCAACGCTTTGCAGCAGGAAATTGAAGCCATAGACGCAGGCATTCTGGAAAAGAACAAGGAAATCTTTGACAAGGCAGAGGCCATAATGGCTCAGCATAAAGAGCTGTGGGACAAGGTATACGACAGCATACAGGGCACGGAAATCAACCTGGAGGACGACAGAGCCATGATCAAGGCCAGCAAACTGTCCGACGAGGAGAAGAAAACCCTTTTGGCTGCAGAAGATGAGCTGGACAAAAATGAAATAGAGATCAATAAAGTTACCGATGAAATTGAAGCAGCTACCAAAGATCTTTACGAACAAGTGAAGAAGCTGTATGCCGAAATCGACGCTATCAATGCAAAAAACAAAGCTATCTTTGATAAGATTCACGATGCCAACCTGAACATCGAAGGCCTGGAAAACATCGGCGTTCCTTACAGCGAGATGATGGACACAAACGGCTGATTACACAAGTAAAACGAACCACACCAAATTCTCCAAACGCAGCGAGTGTGCTTAAACGGCATACTCGCTGTTGGTTTGTATTTGTCCTCCGATAGCTTTTCATACGCGTAAACATTTACGGAGCATGTTGACAAATAAGTAATTTAGTTCTATAGTCAAGGCAACAACAGATTGTTGAAAAAAGGAAAGGAACATAATGTTATGATAAGAAAGTATGCTTTCGTATTTGTACTATGTATTGCTATGCTGCTCCTGATTTCCATGAACTGTTTTACGCATGCGGAGACGATTGCCGATATCCTATCCGAAAAGGTGGCTGCAGAGCTTAGTAAGGAAGGAATCAAAACAAAAGGGATTCGCTTTGCTGTACATGACGCTTATTATGACGGCTCATTGTTTTTAGCCAGTGTAACCATGTTCCCAAATGAAGAAGGATACTTCGTTGGGATGGATGTTATGACGGATGGCGAACCGCTTAGCTTCTCGGAGGAAGCAAAGAAAGATATCATCGCTACCCTTAGCTAAGGTGTGATGGAGACATTTGGGAAAATTTGTCAAGGACATAAACAAAATTTCTTTGACAAATTTATATCTTCTCTGTTTCTCTCTTGATTAGCTTTAGTATTTTATCCTTGTATGTTTCGCCTGTACCTTGCTTGAAATGTAGGTTTACAGTATATTTTGTCTTTCCAATATCCATTATTAGCTGTTTATGTTGTAGTTTTTTTATATCTCTTTTTTCTTCTTCAATGTGTCCTCCTTTCCGCTTTTAGACAAAGAAAAAACAGTAAACCTTTTATGATTTACTGTTTCGTAAGTTGATATGTTATAGATTGTATTTAGTTGCTTGAGTTAAACAAACTCAATTTTATTTATAGCCATCTTCATCATATCATCGCCTATCTTTGCAAGTAAGCGATGAGAGAAACGAATATTGGGGCTTTTCATGTCATAGTAGCCTAACATATAGCCTTTTGATGTAATTTTTATTTTGTCCGACCAGTTAAGCTCTTGCATTGGATTATTTGTATAGAATAATCCTTCTACATCGCTGATGCCCATATTCTTTAGTGTCTTTGACATCATTAGCTTTAAACCAAGCTTGCCTACACTATCAAAAATCAAGCAGCCTCCTACATATCTTTTAGAAAGCTCTAAAACCAAATCCTTTACTTCGTTTCTCTTAAAATAATGAAATACCCCTGCCGCAAAGAAAATAACTCCGTTTGAACCGTCTACTTCGTTCATCCATGAATAATCTTTTAA
>JBHADM010000005.1:0-5345 GCA_041855045.1 Bacillota bacterium
ATGCCGACGGAAAATAAAGCGGGAAAGGCTTGATTACGTCGGCATACTTGCTTGAAAGGTCAATGTGAATACACTGCAGGTTAATGTCGTTAGTGCTGAGGAAATGATTTTTTCCGGGCGGGCGCGTTTTGTTGCGCTGCCTGGCGAAAATGGTGAGCTTGGCATTTATCCGCGACACACTCCGTTGATTACACGCATCAAGCCGGGTTCCGTGCGCATCCACATGGAAGATGGGCAGGAGGAATTTGTGTTTGTTGCAGGTGGTATTCTTGAAATCCAACCGGATACGGTCACGGTGTTGTCTGATACGGCGATTCGTGGCAAGGACTTGGACGAAGAAAAAGCCAACGCGGCGAAACGCGCCGCTGAAGAAGCGTTGAGAAACGCCAAAACAGACTTTGACGTGGCGATGGCACAGTCCGAGCTGGCGGTGATGGCAGCGCAGATTGCGGCTTTGCGCAAGTTCCGTCAAAAGCGGTAAAAGCGTTTTCCCGTCTTATAAACGAAAAGGGTACACAGCCGCCGTGTGCCCTTTTTGTTTTGGCAATGCTATCCGTATGAAGTGCTGCAAGGTATTAGAAAGTTAAGATGCTAAACTGATGACAGCAACAACCAGATAGGTGTTGCCTTGAGACTGCTATCGGTCTTGCCGCTATGCATAGCAATGAGTTTGAATTCCTTGAACTTGCCAAAAAAGTTCTCGATTAGAACATTTTGACCCAACTGATGACATCCCCGATGCTCTGACGTCATCTATCGTGCGAGTATCCTTGCGGGGGCCGGTGCAGCACAGTGCTTTAAGCTTGGCAAAGAGCTATTTGATCGGATTGAGATCTGGCGTGTGGCACGGTAGACACCAAAGCTGCATGTCCATTTTTCACTGGCCTCGCGCACTCCTGCTACCTTGTGGCTCGAAAGGTTATCGGTAATGACGGTATTGCACGGCGGAAGCAATGTCGGTCGCAGAAGCTCATGCCGCAATGCTAGAAACAGCTCCCCGTTGATGGAAGTACCGATGAGCATTAGCGCTGTCAGCGTATTATGACGAAGTGCCGCTAGGAAGGCGGTAATTTTTCCTGAGCCAACGTGGGGTGCGTTGTCTACGCAGCGCTGGACGCGGGAATTTTGAAAGAGCACTAATATATCTGGCGGCCTTATGTGGAGCAGGGCAATAAGTTCCCACCGAACAATCTGCTTCGATGTATTTGATGCCTTAGGAGGACGGGTGTTGCCAAGGTAATCTGGGCGCTATAGAAACAGCGGGGGTTTTTCTGAGAGGAAGGGCATGCAGTACTGATGGTTATTTGGAAAAACGCTTTCCTGCTTAAACAAGCGGGTGGAGGAGAGACGCTATGATGCTTCCCGTACATTGATGGCGAAGAGGGTTTCTACCCGAAAACCGACAAAAAAGTATCTGGGAATGCAGGATAGAATCAAAAAACTATGCTTATTAATTTCGGCGATTAGGCGTAAGCAGCTTAGCGCCTACTTGCAAGCTGTTGGATTTTGTTATGGCTTTACGAAAAAATGACTGTGCTTTTGGGAGAGCAATAATATGATAAATTTACACCGCATTTTGTTGCGAAAGATAACATATGTTTTTTTGCTTGCCGTCGTATTATCAGTTTCGCAGCACTGCCGTGCAGACGATCCCCATTTTATTATTAACGACTTACCTGACGGTTGGGTCGGGCGGGCTGAGAGCGGGGAATGCGAAAAAGTCGATTCTTCTGATGCAGTTCGCTGTTCTGGGTTGGGTTATGTTCACCTCTCCAGAGGTTCCTACTTGCTCAGCCTTCAATCAGATGACTTGATTTTCAGCGCTAAAAACGGTAGTATCAATGAGCCTTTGTCGCCGGTATTATTCGAGGATTTTAATTACGACGGGCTGCCTGATATTGCCGTACGCAACGGCAGCAATGGCAACTATGGCGCACCAAGCCACGATATTTATACGGTAACGCCCGACGGCAGCTATATGCGCAATGAGGCGTTGACCGAATTGGCCCAAAATTATTTGGGGCTGCCTGAACTTATCGACCCAGAGAGTAAAATCTTACGTGTTTTTGCCAGAAACGGCTGCTGCGAACGCTATGCCGATGATTTCAAGGTGTTGCCGAACGGAAAAATGCAAAAAGTTCGCATGTTTCGGCTTTATACAGACCCGCAGACGGGGGAATGGAAAGAAATCGAGAGTCGCCTGATCAACGGGAAATGGCGTGAAGGCAAACCGCAACCGTGGACGGGGCGGGAGAGTTGATTTAAACTGCGATTTTCAAGAATGTGAAATGAAAGAAACAGGCAAATTCGGGGAGTATATGCTGCGTAACCTGTTGCTTTGTCTACTGATGGCGCTTGTAATACGGTGCTTTGGGAGATTGCAGAAAATGCTGGGGCGGCTGTACTGCTGTATGTGTCCCAATATAACCCACTTCTCCTGCTGCTCCAGGAGTTTTAGCTTGTTCTACTGAAAAATATTTTCTGCGTACTGTGCCTGTTTATATGTTGCCTATCAGGCGCCGAGTTTTGTGTGGCGGGATAAGACAAAAATGGTTTTATATTTTTTGATTTTTGGATTAATGTGGTGCATTGCAAGTGCCGTGCATCATTTTTGGGTATCAAGGGGTTGATGTAGGCACCTGCCCGTTTTGCTTGAACGTAACTCTGTATGAGCCGCTACATGATTTATCTCCTGACGTACTGGAATCAAATATTATCGATTGCCAGCATAGGTTTCGTGTTTCTTCCTTAACGATCAGACACGTGTGAAACGGTTCGGGTAAATCGCGGTAAAGCAATGCAGCTTTTTGAGTTTTATACAAGGTTACGGCTGCTTGTCTCTTGACACCATTCATATGGAAATAGAATTCGTAAAGACCGTCGCTTGCTCGGGGGTAGAGTGTTGCATGCGACGGTAATTTCTCAGGAATCCCTATTGCACCGCCGTATCCTGCAATGTTCTTGCCGTTTCTGTCGGCATCCAACAGGATAGCGCATTTGGAAAGTTCAAGCCCAGGAACCGGCTTCAGCGGACGGTTGAGGCTAATCTGCGCGTTAATAATCATGCGGTGCAAGCCAGTGATGCCCCAGCTCTTATTTTCTTTGTCTGAAACGACGGGAAATCGGTAGGTGCCGAAATCGATAAAAAGATAAATGTTCCCTCATCCACATAGAAGGAATGAGTTTTACCTGATTTGATAATGTACAGATGCGTGTTGTACTCAATGAAGGGGTGCTTGCAGTCTGAAAGCAGGAAGCCTATCGACATCAACAGCATAAATAGCACAAATTTTTCCATAATATTTTCCTTTATAATTTATTCTGCAAAGAATGCGAATTAACCCTGCAGATAATACGGTTTCAGAACCCTTCTCAGGCGGCGAGGGATCGCTAGTGCGTCTGTTCATCTTATTTTTTCAGAATGCGTTGCGAGTAATAAAAAGGCCATTTGAAAAGATCATTCGCCAAAGCGCCAGCCGCAGCCAAGGCGCTATGTCTTGGCAAGACTGGCAACAAGGGCGATAGCTTCTTTTTTGAGCACAACCCGAAGGGAACATGTACACAAAGCAGCTACGAGTTGTTGTTGTGCTCCTTGCGCAGGCCCCCTGGCTGTGCGAGGAACACGCCTAGATTGGCGGCTTTAGGGGGGGGATGTTTGGACATCCAAAATAGGGTGACAGGCTAGTCTGAAAGTGTGGACAAACTCCATACTGTCCGCTTTCCTTTCTACTTACATAATTTCAAGTTTAAACAACGATTACGTACCTATTTTTTGTTTTTTCCCTACATCTCATGCGGGCGATGATCGGTTCTGCGCAGGGGCAGTAAATTTTTGCGGATTTTTGTGCTCTGTCTGGATTTACAGTTGTTTCTGTTCTGTTGTCGAATGTATTTAGGTCAAAAAGTAATCTGTAATAGCAGCCTTTTACCTTTTGTGTGACGTATTCATTCATTCGGAAGGTGGTGGCTTGCCGATACTTGCGGTATAAACTTTTTGCTCGCGGTGGTTGCCGAATATCTAATGGAGCAGATCAAGTCGAAGGAGAAAATAAAACCGATTTGTATATCAACGATCGTTGTGATAAATTTATACAAGCGTGCTGAGGCGTATTCTTTATCAGAGGCTTATCTACCGCTTTAATCTCTTGAAAGAAAAAACAATTTTGATAGTGCTAGAAAATATAGAAGCTGATAGATCAGCTTGTTTTTAAGGCTGCTTCTTATTGATAGATATAGGCCATGCGCAGCTATCTGATGGAGCGGATTTGTTGGAGAGCTGGCGAAAATAAAATGATAATTTTATTTTATAATAATATATTCTTTGTTTTTGTCGTAGTATCGTGGCGTATTTCCTACCCATGCGCACAAAGCATCTCCACAGCGGGAGATGCTTCCTGAGCGGGTTGCTTCAAGAATATCCCGCCCAAACTCTCCGCGTTTGAGCTCCTGCTGGTTTTTCCAGACAAAATACCCGCTGCCGCCTGCAGCCAGTAACGAGCCCAGTAGTAGCGCTGCACCAGACAGCCACACCATGCTGCGCTGTCTGCTTTGCAGCTTTTGACTTTGTGTCTGTAAATTCTGGCTGCTGCTTTGTATGGAGCGGATACATTGCTGCAACTGATCCAGCGCCGGACTGATGCCCGCCTGTGCGCTGGACTCTATTGCACGGCGGCTTTCTGAACGAACCGTATCAATCACATTCCGAGACAGACTTTGCACCTGAGCGTCAATGCTCTGTGCAGATCGTGCCACCTCTTGTCCGCTGTTTTCCATGGCTTCAGCCATGTGCGTGGCGCGCTGCTCCAGCGCATCGGCAAAAGCTCCTAGTCTGAGTGCGAGTTCCTGTAATTTTTCTGTGTCCATATTTTCTCTATCCATATCCGTTACATGCGCATGACTGGTCCACGATGTGCTTCTGCTTGCTGCTGCACCTGTTGCTGCTCGAACTGTTCCTGCTGTTGTTGTTCTTGCTGCGTTTGATTGTGCTCTCGTCCCTGTTGCAGCCATTCCCTGCCTGCAGGGCTTTGTCCGTATTCCCGCCCCACTTGTATCATGGTGTTGTGGTCGCCTCGCAAAGCCGCATCGGTCATACGCAGAAACATCGTTTCTATCGTGTCTGCCGCTTTGCTCTGCTGCGGCATGTCAGAGCGCATCTGTGGAGGCTCATCTGCCGGTTGTACGCGCACCGGCTGGCGCTCTATTTGCCCGTCAAGTTCAGGGGCAACCGGCGCTTTGCGGGAGCAATCCGGTTGTGGCTCAATCCGGCACTGTCCTTTGGAGCCTAATTGGTGGATGAAGTCGCGCTCTTCGTCGTTAAAGCCGCGCGTGCTGTAAAACACCAAATG
>JBHADM010000006.1:0-34176 GCA_041855045.1 Bacillota bacterium
AAAAGCGTATCGCAGCGTTATCCGCAGATATAGCGGCTCTGAACAATGATAATGCTGCGCTTGACGAACAGCTTGCCCGGTATCGTTCTATGGAGGAAGATGCTCACAGGCTGGAAAGCGACCACACCCTGACGGCAGAGCTGATCGAAAGGCTGATTGACCGTATTGAGATCACCCACGACCACGATATACATGTGACTTTCCGCTTTCAGAGCGAATTTACAGAACAGAGAAAGGCGGTGCCGCTATGCGCAAATACCTGATAGCATTATACATTCGCCTGTCTCTAGAAGATTCTAAAACGGAAAGCATGAGTATCCCCAATCAAAGACTAATCTTACGGGAGAAGGCAATGTCGCTTCCTGAATGGGAGAATGCCGAGGTCATGGAGTTTGTGGACAACGGACACAGCGGAATGAACTTTGAACGACCCGCCGTCCAGGAGCTTTTGGAAATGGTGCAGGCCGGAAAGGTCGATTGCATTATTGTAAAGGATCTCTCTCGCTTCGGGCGAAACAGTATTGAGACGGGATATTTCATAGAGCGCGTGTTTCCGCTGTATCATACCCGGTTTATTTCCGTAAGCGATCACTTCGACACGGCGGATTACAAGGGCGATACCGGCGGGATTGACGTCGCTTTCAAGTACCTTATCAGCGAGTGCTATAGCCGGGATATGTCCATGAAAACCAAGAGCGCCAAATACGCGAAAATGCGCCGTGGGGAGTATCAAAGTGCGATATGCCCTTATGGGTATCAAAAGAGCGCAGACGGGCGTATGGAGCCGGATAAGGAAGCTGCTGAGATTGTCAGTCGGATGTTTCTATGGGCCGCTGACGGAAATACCGTTGCGGAGATTGTAAGAAGGCTGTATGCGCAGCGTGTGCCCACCCCGGCAGAGTACAGAGCGGCCAAAGGAAAACCTATCCATGATACCAGCCGGTCAAACGGTGTGTGGTCATCTTCGGCTGTCATACATATCTTGACCGACGAGCGATATGCGGGAACCTATGTGATCGGTAAGCGCGCCGTCAAAGAGATCGGCGGCACACGCTCCCGTCTGAAAGATGAAAGCGAGTGGATCAAGATCCCGGATCATCACCCTGCAATCGTGAGCATGGAGCTGTATGAGCAAGCCAACGCTGTAAGGCGTCAATTCAAGCAGCCAAATAAACAGCGCAGGGATTATCTGCTGCGCGGGAAGGTTTTTTGCGGATATTGCGATCATGCCATGTCCCGCAAAGGGAAAACAACCTGGTTCTATTGCAGACACGCAGAAGTTTCTGATAATCTTCCCTGTCATGGGCTGCAGGTTCGGGAAAAGGAACTGGAGCAAGCGATCTTTGAAAGCATAAAGGCGCACATGCTTCCGGTCCTGGGTCTGGATATATGTAAGGATGATCTGACCCTTCAAAGCGTTCAACAGGCGGAGCAGGAAAAGAAACTCCGTGCCCTGCAGGATAGCAAGCGAAAGCTCTACGAACGATATGCACTCGGAGAGATTGACCTTGACTCTTATAAGGCAGAAAAGGAAAAGTACGATATTGCCTTGGTGGGCGAAAAAAACACCCATGCCATGATTACGGCACGGGCAAAGCGGGCTCAGGGCGATTATGAGGCAAATTTGAAACACCAGGATCTTGCAAAAGAAATCGGCAGCTCCACGACATTGACGAAATCGCTGGTAGACACGCTGATAAACAAGATCTATATTTTCAAGGATGAACGAATTGAAATCGACTACGCTGTCCGGGATTTCTTCGAGAACGAGACAACACAGGAAATGCCATCATGCGGCGCCGAGGGATAGGACCGGATGTTGCGAAAAACGCTCCGATCTTGCCCCAAACGGATTTGCAAATTTTTTTGTTTTCCGCTTGACATACGGGTGCCATACCGGCTGCAACTCCACGCCGGATTTCTGCAGCACGGGCATAGTGTTCAGACTGGCGCTTTTGATGCGCAGCGTGGTGACCGTCTGCTTTGCTTTTGCCAGCACGCCCGGCAGGGCATCGGCGATGGTTTCGACAGGTACCAGTTTATATACGCTATGCAGCTCCTCACCCGGTCGGTAATACTCGCGCAGGCTGGCGCTGGCAAAGCCGTACCTGGTGATGTAGAATGTGCTGACGGTGTCGTTTTCGCCGGCTTCCTCCATACCTTCCATGCGGTATTCGAGATAATAGCCCTCGTGCTCTTTGGTGGCCTGCAGGGTGTCCATCGGGCCGTTGGTGTAGTACCTTCCTTCTTCGTATGCGGTTTGCAGCTCCGTAGCAAAACGGTGTATGCGCTCCAGGCTCATATCTATGGCATGATAAAGGCGATAACCCCGCATATTCAGCTTAGCCATCAGCTCCTCTGCTTTGGCCTGGGCTTCGGCAAGGCTGATGCCCTCCAACTGCTTGTTTTCGAGCTGCAGTGCTTCACCGCTTCCCGGGAGGCGGTGTACGGCCGAGGCTGCCAAACTGCCCACCTGGGAGGCGATGCTTTCCCTGGGCAATACCATCTCCCTGCCGTCCTTTGCGCCATAATCAAATGTGCCTTTGCAGGTGCGGTAGAACAGCAGCTCCGGAGAAATCTGCAATACGGATTCATCCTGATAGCGAATTTCCGATTCATCCTGGGCACTGACGCCGCTTTGGTTGAAGTACTGCGGCTGCATATCCCTGCGGAAATCACGCTCTATGGCGGAGCGTACAGGCATTGTACCCTTTTGCCTGTATTCCTCGGGGAAATTCACGGGGAAGTTTGGAGAATTTTCGGTTGTTTCGGCTGCTTCCACTCCATATAAATAGAGAAATGGGCTGTTGATATAGCTTCCGTCAATGGCATCAAACTGTATGCAGCTTTCATAGTTTTGCTCTGCGCATTCTCTGTACTTCACCTGCCATATGGGTCTGTATTCGGCTGTTTCTCCTTTCCGGATCATGCCGTATACCAGCTTGACACTCTGTATGCGCATTTCCGGGTTGCTCAAAAAAGGGATTTTTTGTGTGTTTGTTACAAAGTCTGCCAGTATAGAATCTATATCCGCCAGTTTGTTATCGGCGCTGATCAACTCGCCCTTTTGATGCGATTCCATGATTTGTGCGGCGGCGATGCCTTTGTGGGTAATATAAAGGCTGATGTAGGAATCTTCGTTACTGTCCTCCATACCGAATACTTGATAATGTAGGTAAAAACCTTCCTGCTCCTCACCTGCCTGCATATATTCGGCAGGAAAAGCGGAGTCAAAGCGTCCCTCACTGATATGCTGGAGCATGATTGTTCCCAAACTGTGTATGCGCTCTACATTCATAGCAGCTATGCTTGTCAGATTATAATACTCCAGCTGTAAATCCTGCAACAGCTTTTCTGCGCGCGTCAGGGCATCTGTCAATGTGATTTTGTAAAGCTCCTTTTGTACAGCGTGTGAAAATGAGCCGTCATATCCTGCCAGAACCAATTGTCCCAAACCAAGGATTTGCGCCTCCAGGCTTTCCTTGGGCCCTATGCTTGTTTCACCCTCACTGCCATAGTTAAATTTTCCATGGTTTGTCTGATAAAACACAAATTCCTTCCCCACATACAGGGTGGATTCATCCGCATAGTAATAGTGACAGGTGTTTCCATATTGATCCCAGACGGAGCCGGTATTGAACATTTCCGGCTTCACAATAGCTGTAAAATCCTTCTTCTTGGCGGCATATATCGGAAGATTTCCGTTGCGGTATTCTGCCGGCACATCGGGTACGACATTGGAATGCTTCAAAATATGCTCTATTCTTTTGACCTCTGCTTCCCTCTGTGCATCACTCTGCTCCTGACGGGGAATTTCCTCCGTGGGTTTGAGACTGACCTTTACGGTTTTATGCATACCCTCTTTCCAGCCCTGCCCTGGCTCACGCACGCTCAGCTCCGCTTCCAGTATATACCGATCACCTTCACCCAAGCCCCAAACCACATCGCTTTCCACCAGTATTTGCAGGCTGCCGTCCGCATCGCGCGTACTGTTTAATCCAAATCTTGATATATCCAGCATATGCTCTTCTGATAAGCCGATTTTATTAGGTAATATATCCACTATTCTGCTTGGTATGCCATCGCGGATTGTATCCTGCTCGCCTTCGTAAAGCAAATCGTTTTCCTTTTTTGTGCGCGCGGTTGCAGCAATATATATGTTATTGCCCTTCACGACGGCATCCTGAAAATAAAAATCCACATCGCCAAGCTGGAAAACTTCATCCACATTCGCGATTTTTCCTTCCTCCAGCCTGTACATATCGTCTTCGCCGTAAAAGCGACCCAACAGCGCCTGTACCTGCGACTGAAACAGCGCGTACACCACGCCTATACCAAGCAGTACGATCAATACCGTCAATACGACACTGCCAAATAATTTTCGTTTCATTTTTCCCTCCGACACAATTTCCTGCAGCATCTGCGCATGTTCCCGTTCGGACAGCTGCACAGAATGCAGGGCGTTCTGTAATCCCTGTTTAAAATCCTCTCTACGCATGCGCTTCCTCTCCTTCTTCCAAGCCTAAAGCCTGATAGGCTTTCTGCAATCTGCGAAACAGCGTGGCTCTGCTGATGCGCAATATTTCCGCGGTGTCCCTGGCGGACAGATTCTGCCAGTAATACAGTAAAATCGGCTCTTTGAGCTTATTGGGCAGGCGCATCACATCCAGCAGCAAGAGATTGTCCTGTGGATTTTGGCTGCAGGGGATATCCTCCAGCGCCTTGGTATAATCCACATGGCGAAACCATGCGCTGCGCCTGTAGTTGATACAGGTGTGTATGGCAATGCGGAATATCCATGTTTTGAGGCTTGCGCCGTTGCGCGCTTCAAAGCCTTTCAGATTCTTCCATACCTTTAAAAAGGTATCCTGCGCGGCGTCCTCCGCCATGCCGTAATCTGCCAGATACACAAAACACAGCCGAAGCACATCGTTTTCGTAGCTTTTCATGATTTCATCAAATACCTGCAGTGTATTCTCTTGCATGCTTGCGCCCCCTTTCACTATATTAGACAAGGGAAAATCCGAAATGGTCTCATAGGAAAATGAGTTTTATAAAAAATATTATATGATTTTGAGGATGGGGTGGCAAGGATGGGGATTGGAGGGCTGGAATATAATTCTTGCAGTCTATCCCGGCACCAACCCCTCAGTCACTTTGCAGGGGCGCTTCGCTGCGCTCCGTTTTTTGTGTTCGAGCTTGTGTGCAAGTATCGGCTTACAATACCTCATCCATTTTTTGTTCCAACTCATCGCAAAAACGCAAGCAAATAGCCTCATTCGAGTAGAAGGGATGAAAAGCTTTGATAAACCATATTTGGCGATAGCCAAAATATGGGATTGAGGGTAGTAACAAGGCAATATCGCCAGCACACATAATTCAACAACGCTGCACAGAAGCCCTTTACACATCAGACAATTCGATATATCCACTGCCAACTCCCGAGTCATTTCTGCTGCGCTCCGTTTTACTGTATGCAAGACTCTGTGCTTTGCTTCGTTGCGGGTTTTCCTTCAGCAAGGGCGCCAGGTGTGTCTTGCTTTTTTTGTAGTATATTTATTTTATTCCGGTATCTTATTTCTGTTTTAAAACGAATTTTCAGCAACAAAAAACAGGCTGCCCGCCTGTTTTATTTCGTTGGATTAGTCGATCACCACTGCGGTGCCGTTGCAGCCGACCATTACCATGCCGTTGTCTGCGCCGAATGTTTCGTATTCCATGGATATGCCTATAATGGCGTTTGCGCCGATCTCCGCTGCTCTGGCCTGCATTTCCTCCAGCGCTTCTATTCTGGCTTTCTGTATTTCTTCCTCATAGCCACGGCTTCTGCCACCCAGGATATTGCGCAGGCCTGCGCCGATGTCCTTTAAGAAATTGATACCGCTGATAACTTCGCCGTACACAATGCCTTTATATTCGCGAATCTGCTTGCCTTCTATGGTATTTGTTGTTGTGATAATCATATTACAGCCTCCTTAAGATTTATGATTCCATTTCATTATACACTACATTGGATTGTAAGACAAATCGGTCGAACAGTCCACCAAACAGCTTATGTTGCATCCTGCAATACGGTTTCTGCACGCAGTAAACTTTGATAATACGCATCATAGCTTTTACTAAAACTGCGAAGTAAGGGTACGGCGGTTTGGTAATAGGCATTATCAAGCATATAGCGCTGCAGTTTCCGCCTGATTTGTGCTAAGGGTGAGGAAAGATAGTCCTCACTTGCCATGTAGGCGCGGTATTGCTCCACTATATGCGCATTCTCCTGTATCCATCTCTCTATATTTTGCAGAGACTGGATTTTGTCAGTCTGTATTTTGTCCAATGCGTCCATGTCTATTTGTCGGCTGATTTCCTCTATATAGTCCTGCTCCTTCGCCGTCAGCTGCAAGGGCGGCAGAGCGTCAAGATAAGTGATATAGTCCTGATAGGCCTGCTCTCCGCCTGCGGCAATCGGCTCCTGTAAAAAGGGTTTGTATGCGGCAAAAAAACACTGCCCAAAGTAGCCCGGAAAAACCCTTTCCAGTCTGCTGTATATGTCCTCATGCTGCTCCAATCGGGCAAGCTCATCCTGCAATGTTTCCAAGGGTACACCGGCACAGAGTTTTTCCAATATTTCTACTTTCCCGGACTCCTGCGACAGGCGGTATTGTTTGTCCCGCAGCAGGGAAGACAGTGCGCCCGGTTTGGCGTCCAACACTTCGGCAAGCTCGGTAAGCGTCAGCCCCAGTTTTCGATATGCGGCGATTGTTTGCAAACGCTCCACATCCTCTGCGCTGTACTGTCGATAACCGCTTTCTGTTTTTTCGGGACGGATCAGTCCTTTTTCCTCGTAGTATTCTATGGCCTTGCGACGTAATCCCGTCATTTTTTCCACTTCATTCCGCAGCATATTTGCCACCTCCTCGGCTCTATGATATCGCCGCCCCTTGGGGACAGGTCAAGTATAAATGTATGGTATATAAAAATCTTTATTTGCAGATGCTTCCTTTGTATTAAACAAAAAAATTTGCGAGTTGTTTCAAGCCAAAAACGGTTTTGTCAATGTGAACATTCGACTTCTCCATTTAGGGTAATCACTCTTTTTTGCGTTCATGATTCGCATTAAAATACAAAAAACCGGCACAACATGTACCGGCTTGATGTGGAGGCGCCACCCAGATTTGAACTGGGGAATAAAGGTTTTGCAGACCTTCGCCTTACCACTTGGCTATGGCGCCAAAAAATATGGAGCGGTAGACGAGATTCGAACTCGCGACAACCACCTTGGCAAGGTGGCACTCTACCAGCTGAGCTACTACCGCGTGCTGGTGCGGGCGAAGAGACTTGAACTCCCACGTCTTACAACACTAGATCCTAAGTCTAGCGCGTCTGCCATTCCGCCACGCCCGCAAAAATTTGGTGATCCATCGGAGACTCGAACTCCGGACACCTTGATTAAAAGTCAAGTGCTCTACCGTCTGAGCTAATGGATCACGATTGGCTGGGGTGGCAGGATTTGAACCTACGAGTGCGGGAGTCAAAGTCCCGTGCCTTACCGCTTGGCTACACCCCAATAAATGGGAAGTATGAAAAGATGGGGTGAGTAGTGGGACTTGAACCCACGACTTCCAGAGCCACAATCTGGCGCTCTACCACTGAACTATACCCACCATGGCACGCCTGAAGGGATTTGAACCCCTGACCCACGGCTTAGAAGGCCGTTGCTCTATCCAACTGAGCTACAGGCGCATGAGGAACGACCTAACATACCATTCGTGCAAACACATTATATCGTGCTGACAAGTAAAGATATTATCATATTCATATGGCAGTGTCAAGCGTTTTTTTTCATTTTATGGACGAAAACATATTTTCGGAGACAGCTTTCGATTTATAAAACAGGACTGTTTCACCCGACCCAAATACGCCTTTCAATTTTTTTGCATGTCTGAAAAATATGATTGCCTGATTATATGCGCATAGCTTTTTTAAGCGTGCACTGCATATGATTAATCGTATAAAATTTCATCTAAAATATGTGTTTGATGCGGTTCAGGTCAAATTCCAAATGCTTGGCACTTTGCTGCATGGCGCAATGCATTGCAACTGCATGCATATAAATATAATTGATATCTTTGTATCATAAAAGCTTTGAAAATATTATATATTATGTTATGATAAAAAAGAAGCACTCTGCTGCATGTTGTAGTGGTGATACCTGCACAAACGCTTCGGAACAATTTATTGCACGGCAATGTTTCATAAACTTTCGGAGTAAAACAGCAGAAAGTGTGTATATGCTCATCCGGCGTCCGCTTTCGGATAAGCCTGTGAGCGCATGATCGGTGATATTTTCCGCAAACTGCATGCCGGGGCTACTACCATCATCGTAGTAACCTACGACAAAGCCGTTGGCAATGTGGAAGAGCGTAAAATAATATTAGATTAAGGCAAAAAGCCTAAGGAGATTTACCCTGATGAAAAAGAGAATCATTCTAATTAGCTTTTTACTCGTACTCGCATTGATGCTGACATCCTGCAGCGCGCAAAAGTACAAAGACGGTACCTACACCGGTGAGTTTACCGATGAAAGAAACCAAAAGACCACTGTGGAGCTGACCATTGCAAAGGACAAAATCACCGCCTTCTCCTATGTAGCGTATGACAAGGAAGGCAATGAAAAGGGCGAAGAATACGGAAAAGACTCCGGTGAAGCTGCCTACGCCATCGCACAGCAGTCCCTTGCCTCCGCCAAGCAGTATCCTGAGCTCATCGTTGCTGCAGGCGACATTGAGAAGGTAGATGCCATCTCCGGCGCAACCAGCTCCCTGAACAACCTGAAGGAAGCCACAAAGGACGCGCTCAGCAAAGCAAAGTAATAAAGCAACAAAACAACATACGAAAAACTTAATTGGCCTTTCTATTGTTATGCCATCACGACTAATTGCAGGAAAGTTACAGTAAACAGACCTTAGTTTTCCTCACTTCGTATTTTGAAAACAGACAGAATTGTGCTTGAAAGATGCCTGCGGCAGATTTCAGGCTTTGCATAAACAGCCTGCTCTCCACGCAGATGGTACGTGAGAAAGCAGGTTGTTTTTTCATTATATAAAATGATACAATGATGGTACGCATAATCATATTCGCTTCTATATAATATGAACTTTTACTGAACACAAGTTGAAACAGCAAAAAACAATCCCTTTTTATCCAAAAACTTGCCGACGGTTCCGGCGCCAGTCTCTCAGAGCCTTTGCGTAGTGTCATTATTATCCCGCTGCAATGCGCTCATACAATGCGCGCGCAAAGCTTGCATCCTGCTCTGTCCGGCGCTTTTTGGGTCCTTTGCTGCGAAAGCCTGCCCGGCGGGCTTTCGCGCCGATATGACGCTGCGCAAGCATGGCGTCAATGTTGTCGCCGGTATAGAAGGTTCCGCTGTCGTTCAACACACTGGCCTTTTTTGCAAGGGCAAGAGCTGCCAGACCATAATCATTTGTAACAAGAATATCACCCGGCAACAGCAGCGACAGAATTTTATAGTCGGCGCTATTGGCGGACTTTTCTACCACAATATGCGGTACACCGTACTTTTCGAGCGCATGCAGATAATCACTTACTAAAATGATTTCAACGGATTTCTCCTCTGCAATCCGCACGGCAAGCCCGATAACCGCACAGGCATCGGCATCTACAATTATTCTCATACTCAAACCTCTTAATTTGTGGTATAATTTATGTTGCAATATGCTAATTCATATTTCCGAATTAGTCTGCTCTAAGGAGATTTATGAAGTCATCCACCAAACGATTCCTGAATTTAATATTTATTTTTCTTATATTCATTGGCGTGTTGTATATAGGATTTCGCGGCAATGACCCCATACAGATTCTCAATGAGCTGAAGAGCGTACCCATACCATGGATACTGGGCTTTATCGGCGCATGGCTTGTATATATGATCATCGAAACCGTCAGCCTCAACATCTATTTCCGTATGCAGGGCTACAAAGTACCCTGGTTTCGCATGTTCCGCATTGTACTAATAGGCAATTATTATTCCAGCATTACCCCATCCGCCACCGGCGGGCAGCCCATGCAGGTTTATTATTTAAAAAAGTCCGGCGTGCCTATCGGCATCAGCAGCTCGGTGCTGGCTGTACGCTTCTTTATGTTTCAGCTGACTTTGTTGGTATTGGGCACACTGTTCTGGCTCAGCAACATCGACTTTGTATACGCCCAAATGAAAGGCAATCTTTGGATGATATATGTCGGTTTTTTCTTCAACGGCATCACTGTGGTAGCCGTTTTGCTGCTTGCCATCAACGGCAGGGTTGTGAAGTTTTTGGTGTACGGCATCATCAACATGCTGGAAAAGCTCCGTCTTATCCGTAATAAGGACAAGCTGCTCTATAAGACCGACAATGCCTTAGAAAACTTTGATCAAAGCGTAAAAATGATACGACGCGATCCCAGTCAGTTGCTGATACAGTTTCTGATTACCTTTGTGCAATTTTTTGCTATATTTGCGGTAACGGTGCTCATCTACCACTCATTTGGCTTAAGCGGCACAAACAATGTGGAAATACTCACCATGACCAGCCTGCTGTTTATTGCAGCAAGCTATACCCCCCTGCCCGGCGCTTCCGGCGCGCAGGAGGGTGGTTTTGTGCTGTTTTTCCACAATGTTTTCCCGCCGGGAACCATTTTCTCGGCGCTGTTGTTGTGGCGCTTTTCTACCTATTATACCACACTGCTGCTCGGATTTATTTTATCGCTCTTCCAGTTCAAAGAAATAGACAGCAAAATTAAAGAAAAAGCTCCCTTCCTCATCGAAGACGAAGCAAAGGCTCCGCATGATTAATCCTTCTCCGGATCCGATTCCGGCAACAATTCCAAATCTTCCGATTCAACGTGATGCAAATGGCGTTGAATTTTTTTGCTTTTGATAAATACGCTTTCTATGGCATCGTTTGCCTGATGTATACGCTGCTGGGTCTGGCTCAACGCCTTAAAAAACTCGGCAAAATCCAACTTGATGGCAGCCAGCAGGCGTTTGATTTCGTGGGAACGCTGCTCGATCATAATGGACTTAAATCCCAGTTGCAGGCTGTTGAGAAGGGCGAGCATAGTTGTGGGGCCTGCCATCATGATATGATATTTATGCTGCAGCTCCTCTACCAAATCTGTTTGGCGCACGCATTCGGCATACAAGCCTTCCACAGGCAGGAACATCACGGCAAAATCCGTGGTCAGCGGCGGCTTAATATACTTGTCATGAATGCGCTTCGCCTCTGTTTTAATGGCATTATTGAAATCCTTTAATTCCTTTTGAATGGCTTCTTCATTTGCGCTGTCATAGGCAGACAGCAACCTTTGATAACTTTCCTTGGGGAACTTGCTGTCTATGGGCAGATAGATTTTTTCGTTGGCATTGGGTAAAATCAAAGCAAACTCCACACGGTTGTCGCTGCCTGTACCGATAGCGACATTGCTTTCATACTGGCTTTTGTTCAGTACTTGTTCCAAGAGCATTTGCAGCTGCAGCTCACCCCATATGCCTCGCGTTTTCACATTGCTTAGGGTTTTCTGCAAATCCTGCACCCCCAACTGCAAGCCCTGCATTTCGCCCAGGCTCTTATTAACCGCCTCCAGCCTCTCGCTGATGAGGGAAAAACTCTCGCTGATGCGTTTGTTCAGTGCATCGTTAAGTTTTTCATCTACGGTTTGACGTATGCTCTCCAGGGTATTGCTGCTTTCACTGCGCAGCTGGTGGATTTTATTTTCCATACTGTCGCGCAATTCCGTTTGTTTGGTATCCATCAGATTGTACTGCGTCTGCAAAAAGGTCAATACGCTGCCCAAGCTGCTCTCCGTACTGCTCTGTGCGCCGCGCAAAAATTGAAAAATATCGCTTCGTGTATTGAACTGATCCTGCTTTAAATTGTTAAACTCATTATGAAGCAAGTTCACTTGATTGCTGATTTCATAGGTTTTTTCGATCTGCTGGCGGTTCTCCTCCATCTGATAGCGCAACAACTCTTCGGTTTGCACCCTGTTTTCGCGCAGCATATGTGTAAGCTGATAACGCTGCCATAAAATAACTGCAAGTAAAAGTATGCCAAGTATCACCGGCAAGAGGTACCAGAAATTCGTTTCCGTAGTTAGCATGGGACTCCTTTAAAAAAAGGGCTTTCGCCCGATAGATATTAAAATGACATGTCACGGTACGACTATTTAATACAAAAACAATCGTTCGATGAGAATAGGAAGCGAATATTCTCAAGCTCCCTCTCAAAAACAAGCTTTGACGAAAGCCGCCATTCGCACTGCAACTTTTTTGAACAGATATTTGCGCGTAATGATACGCTCTTATATGCAATAAAAGCTAACTTTTTGCGATTCAACAGAAAATGGCATTTACAATTCTCTGCGCCCCGCCATCGCCTTGGAAAGTGTAATGACATCGGCGTATTCCAAGTCGCTGCCTATAGGCACACCATGCGCGATACGCGTCACCAGCACGCCTTTTTCCTTAAGCAGGCGGGCAATGTAGGATGCCGTTGCCTCCCCCTCTATGTCGGGGTTGGTCGCCAATATAACCTCCCGTATGCCGCCCTTGTCGACACGTGCCAGCAAGCCCTTGATGTCGATATCCTCCGGCCCTACGCCGTTCATAGGCGACAGGGTGCCATGCAGAACATGGTAAAGCCCGAAGTAATCCTGCATACGCTCCAAAGCCATGACATCGCGCGGATCGCGCACCACACAGATTATATCTTGCTTGCGCTTATGGTCTGCACAGATATCACACTGGCTTGCCACGGCATAGTTGCCACAGGTGTCGCAGTAGCGTATGTCGCGCCGTCCGGTATAGATGGCGCCGGCAATCTCCTTAACCTCGTCCAAAGGCAGGCTGATCAAATAATACGCCAGTCGCTGCGCGCTTTTTTTTCCTACACCCGGCAGCCTGGACAGCTGATTAACCATCCTGGCTATAGGTTCAGGCTGTCTGTCCATTAAAACAGACCGCCCATTCCGCCGCTGATTTTACTCATTTTATCTTCCCGTGTCTGCTCTGCGGTGGCCAACGCCTCGTTTACTGCTGCGGTAATCAAATCCTGGAGCATTTCGATATCCTCAGGATCTACCACATCCGGTTTAATTTCCAGTGATTTGATGGCGCGCTTACCGGTTACCACAACACTCACCATACCGCCGCCAGCCTGTGCACCGAACTCCATATTATCCAAATCATTTTGCATTTGCTCCATCTGCTCCTGCATTTTCTGTGCCTGACGCATCAGGTGCTGCATATTTTGACCACCGCCAAAACCGCCGAAATTTCCTCTTTTTGCCATGACTATTCTCCTTATAGTATTATTGTGTCTTTTTGATCCGCAAGTTGCCCGATACCAGGTTCACAGCTATGCGCGGTGCACCCTCCTCCAGCTCTACACCATCGTAAAATACGCTGGACGATACGGCGCGCACACGGGCATCCACCTTATCGCAGGGCTGAAAGATTTCAATACTGCCGCTGACGGTGGTAATATCCATGGACTGAAACTTTTCTGCCAACTCATAGCTCTGTTTTGCCGATACGGACGAGGCGCGAATCTTGGCTGCCTGTAGGTTCTCGTAGGCAAAGCTGCCGCTGACACTCTTGCTCTTCAGCTCTTCACACTGCACATTGCGCGCGCTTAAGCTGCCGCTTATGGAGCCCGCTTTGAGGCTGGCGCTTTGTATGTCGCTCAAGATGATTTTGCCGGATACGGTATCCACACGCAGATCCTCTCCGCAATAGTTGCGAATAATACAGCTTCCGGATACGGTATTAATATCTACCAACCGAGAAAAGCTGCGTGGCACCTCCACCATAATCTGCATCCAAGAACCAATACGATAATCTTTAAACAAACCGAACTGCGGCTGCTCAATCAGCAAGCCCTGCTCTGTCTGCTCCACTTTCATATGCGGTACGGATCCGTCATCCCCCGCAATCAACACATGAATATCCTCACGCTCGCCAAAATTCAGCTCCAAATGAGGCCATGCTACATTGATGTTTAACCGACGGATGTTTTCAGCAGTAAACTGAAACTGTTTTTCCATACACTCACCCCCCCTTGCATCTACAAACATTATAACGGTATTTGATGGATTTTTCAAATATAACTTGACAAACGTATAGAAATGCTTATAATATTTCTGTAAAGTAAAATTACTTTACAGAAATAGCAAGGAGAACATCATGCCGAGCAAACTGAGCAGTTTAGAACAGAATATACAGATGAACTGGCTGCTGGATTTCTACGGCGCGCTGCTGACTGACAAACAGCGTGAGATTCTCTCCCTGTATTACCATGAAGATTACAGCCTGGCTGAAATCGCGCTGCAATATGCAGTCAGCCGGCAAAACATACACGATATTCTCCACCGCGCCGGCAAGCACCTGCTGCATTATGAAGCGCAGCTGAATCTGGTAGAGCGCACATTGCAGGCAAACGACCGCCTGCATCACGCCCTGCAGCAGCTGGAACAAGGTGCGCAAGACCAAGCAATACAGGATATCCAAACCGCAATACGACAGTTCGAGGGGGATTAACATGGCTTTTGAAGGCTTGTCACAAAAAATGCAAAATGCACTGAAAAAGTTCACCGGCAGAGGCAGGCTCTCGGAAGCCGATATTAAGGAAGGCATGCGCGAGGTGCGCATCGCTATGCTGGAAGCGGACGTGAACTATAAGGTCGTAAAAGACTTTGTAAAAAATGTCACTGAAAAATGCCAGGGTACAGAGCTAAGCAAAAGCCTTAGCCCCGGCCAGTTGGTGATAAAAATCGTAAACCAGGAGCTGACCGCTTTGATGGGGCAGGAAAACCAACGCCTGACCTATTCCCCACAAAACCCAACAATATACATGCTCTGCGGTCTGCAGGGCGCAGGTAAAACCACCATGGCAGCCAAACTGGCAGGCTACCTGGCGCGCGACGGCAAACGCCCCATGCTTGCCGCATGCGATATTTACAGACCGGCCGCCATCGACCAGCTCAAGGTGGTGGGCGGACAAGTGAATGTACCGGTTTATGAAGCCGGCACGCAGGATCCGGTAAAGACCGCCAAAGAAGCGGTAGACTACGCACGCAAATACAACCGCGACATACTCATCATCGACACTGCCGGCCGTCTGCACATTGACGTGGCGCTGATGGATGAGCTCAAACGCATCAAGGATGCTGTAAAGCCACAGGAAATACTGCTTGTGGTAGACAGCATGACCGGTCAGGATGCGGTTAACGTAGCCAAGGAGTTTAATGATATACTTGCGATAGACGGCGTGATACTGACCAAGTTGGACGGTGATGCGCGCGGCGGCGCTGCCCTGTCGGTCAAAGCCATCACCGGCAAGCCCATCAAGTTCAGCGGTACCGGTGAAAAGCTCAAAGACATAGAGCCTTTCCATCCGGAGCGCATGGCGAGCCGCATACTCGGCATGGGCGACATGCTCACGCTGATTGAGAAGGCCGAAAGCACCTTTGATGAAGAGAGCAGCCAGGATCTGATGGACAAGCTCAAGGGTAAAAAGGCGATGAACCTTGACGACTTCCTGGAGCAGATGCAGCAGATGAAAAAGATGGGCTCACTGAAGGATATGCTAGGCATGATACCCGGCCTCGGCAGTAAGCTGAGCAATGTGGATATTGACGACGATGCGCTGAAACAGCCCGAAGCCATCATCCGCAGCATGACCCCCAAGGAGCGCAGAAACCCCAACCTGCTCAACGCCTCTCGCAGAAAGCGCATTGCCGCCGGCTCGGGCACTCGAGTACAGGATGTCAACGCGCTGATACGCCGCTTTGAAGAAGCCCAGAGCATGATGAAAAAAATGGGCGGCATGGGCAAGCGCAATCCCTTCCGCGGGATGAAATTTTAAACCGGCTGATACACCCGCAAGGGTTTCAGAATATAGTAATTTAGGAGGACAATAGCATGGCATTAAAAATTCGTTTAAAAAGAATGGGTATGAAAAAGAAACCTTTCTATCGTGTTGTGGTAGCTGACATCAACAGCCCCCGTGACGGTCGCTTTGTAGAAGAAATTGGCTACTATGATCCAATGACAGAGCCAGCCACCATCAATATTGACAACGAAAAAGCAAAACAATGGCTGAAGAACGGCGCACAACCTACCGACACCGTTCGTACACTGCTTAAAAAATCCGGCGCGATTGAGGCATAATCATGAAAGAGATGATTGCATTTATCGCCAAATCCTTGGTTGTAGACAAGGATGCTGTGGTGGTAAGCCAGACGGAGACCCCCGACGCCATCATCATCAACCTCAGCGTAGCCGAGAGTGACATGGGCAAGGTGATAGGCAAGCAGGGGCGTATTGCCAAAAGCATACGCACACTGGTAAAAGCCGCAACGGCAAGAGCCGAGAAACCTGTTTTTCTCGAAATACGATAATCCACCGTTTTCGGTGGTTTTTTTATGCTTGCAATATCTGATACTTCCGATTCTAAAGCAAAGAAAAAGAGCGATACGCTATATAGCGCAATAGAACAGCCACACTGCTATCCCTCTTTGCATGCGGATTTATGAGCAAATATTCCTTCCTGTCTTATAAGAAACTGCTATTTCAATTTGCATACAGTATATAATAGAATCAAACTCTTTCATTATAAAAAATTCGGAAACCCGTCGAACAAATCATTGGATTTTTTCGTTTATATATGGAGGTGGTTACATGCGTGATAGTAGGCAACATGATTCCTGCCGAAGAGGGATCAATACCACATATAATGCCATCGCCGTCTCTACCTCAACCAACACAGAAGTTCTCCAAAGGCAATATACGTCCAACGCATTGCTTTTGAAGGATAGGCCGGACTGATATGGAAAATTTCTTTTTTTGACACGGTGCCCAGGAAGCGATTGTTATTTGACTTAAGGCACGCAGAGGTCAGTACAAGCAGCGGAGAAGTATTGCATGTCGGACACTATATCTGCGAAAAAACTTCCATTTACGAAGCCTTTTTTTAAATGAAATCCTGACAGATGTATCGGATTGGCCATCACATGGGTAATTTCTTATCTATTGCATCCGAATTTTCACGCAAGAACTTTGTTATTTTTTATTTTTTAATGCGCTATAGCTTTATCTGCATGTCACTTTTTCCCTGTTCGCTGCTTTTCTTCCCTTCAGATACACAGATTGCAGATATTTATGCAATCTCTTTTTATTTTTTTTAAAAATTAAATGTTTATTGTTTATTTTTGTGTTATGTTATCTAAAGCAATAACTTTTAACCATAACAATTCATAAAAAATACTTGTGCGCAATCAATAAATAACTCCATAATAACAATACTATTTGACATTTTTTACAATGCATGGTAGGATGTTGCCGTGGAAGGCAGCATATAGCAAGATTTATTTTGTTAGGATTAATATTTTAGTTTATCATTTTTCTTGTTATTAATGCTTTATTATAAAAAAATCGTGTTTTGGATAGACTTTGTTTTAAAAAACTCTTGAAATTACATAAATTGATGCGATATAATTGTAAAAAAAGGAGTTCTATACATGAAAAAACCCATCATTGGCATCTCCAGCAGTATCATCATCGATGCATCCGGTGACTTCGCAGGCTACTGGAGAAGCTATGTCAACACGGATTATGTGCGCTCCGTCATCAAAAACGGCGGCGTGCCTATGATCATTCCTTTCCACACAGATGAAGAGGTGACAAAACAGCAGATGAGCCTTTGCGACGGTCTGTTGCTGTCGGGCGGACAGGATGTTTCTCCCATGCACTACGGACAGGAACCAAGCCAGCGCTTGGGTGATACCTTCCCCGAAAGGGATCGCTACGAGTACTCGCTCATCTCGGAAGCCATGCAGGCAAACAAGCCTATACTGGGCATATGCCGCGGTTTGCAAATCATTAACACCTACTTCAAGGGAACGCTTTACCAGGATTTAAGCTATATAGGCGGAGAAGTGTACAAACATTCGCAGGGAAAGAATCCAAAACTGGCAACACATCACGCCTATCTGGAAGAACACACCAAGCTCTATAATATTTTCGGGTGTGATCAAATCATGGTAAACAGCTTCCACCATCAGGCCATACACGAGCTCGGAGAAGGCCTTAAAATTTCTGCAAGAGCAAGAGACGGAGTGATCGAGGCAATCGAAAAAGAGGACTATCCTTTCCTTTTAGCTGTACAGTGGCATCCCGAGATGCTGCATGAAAGCTGCGAGGAAATGAACAAGATATTCCGCGCGCACATCGCAGCCTGCTGAGCGGATTGTGTAATGCACAGGATATCACGAAACATTCACTATTTTTATGAAGAGGTAGAAGTATGAACAAAAAACTTGGTTTTTGGTCCATCGTTTTGTTGACCATCAACAGCATTATCGGCACCGGCATTTTCCTTTCCCCCGGCGGTGTTGCCCAGACCGCAGGCAGTAAAGCCCCCTTAATTTATATCGGCGCTGCGCTCTTTGCCGCTGTGCTCGCCATCACCTTTGCCGCCGCCAGCAAATACGTTTCCAGACCCGGTGCTGCATACGCGTACAGCCGCGCTGCATTCGGCGAAAAGACCGGTCTATTCGTAGGCATCACCCGCTACGTATCCGCCAGCATTGCCTGGGGCGTTATGGCGACTGCCGTAGTGAAAAACACATTGAATATTTTTAAATTGGATCCTAACAACCTGGTGCTTGTTACAGTTGGTTTTATCGTACTGATGGCAGTGCTCTTCATTATCAATATGTTCGGCATGAAGATTCTTGCCTTCATGAGCAACCTTTCCACCATCGGCAAAATGGCTGCGCTGGGCATCACCATTATAGCCGGCTTGTTCATCGTACTCACCACCGGAACCAATCACATGGCGGAAGTGGATACCCTGACAAATGCAGCCGGTGATCTGATTGTGAAGCCGATGACGCTCAGCATTTTTGTAACCGCCCTCATCTCTGCATTTTATGCCTTTACGGGCTTTGAAAGCGTGGCTTCCGGCTCCGGCGACATGGAGAATCCCGAAAAGAACCTGCCGCGTGCGCTGCCTCTGGCCATCGGTATCATTGCCGTCATCTATTTTGGCATTGTGTGGGTTGCGATGATGATCAATCCTGTTGCCTTGGTAAACTCCAAAGAGGTTGTTATTTTGGCATCCGTATTTGACAGCCCGATTATTCAAGGCATTATTGTACTCGGCGCACTGGTATCCATGTTCGGCATCAACATTGCCGCTTCCTTCCACTCCCCTCGTTTGGCCGAGGCCATGGCTAAAGACGGCATACTGCCGGCTGTATTCGCCAAGAGAAACAGCAAAGACGTGCCGGTAGGAGCATTTCTGCTGACCGCTGCATTGGCCATTATCATCCCAATGTCCTTTCAATATGACATGAAGGGCATCATGATCATCAGTACCATTGCAAGATTCCTACAGTTCCTGGTAGTACCTGTCGCTGTGATACTGTTCTTCCGCGGCAAAAAGAATGAAGAAATTCTGGATGCGCCAAAGAACGCCTTCACCGACCTGGTGATTCCCATCATTGCGCTGGCGCTCACCTGTGTACTGCTCTACAACTTCAACTGGGTTGGACAGTTCTCGATAAAGCAGGCAGACGGTTCCTTACTGCCGAATTACTTCGCCATTGGCGCCATGCTGATTGGCTATGTGCTGTTGCCCCTGCTCTTTGTTTTCACAAGCAAAAAGGCACAAAAGGATAAATAACAGACACTGCAGGTCAGACGAGCGAACGCTCGTCTGATTTTTATTTTCCGCATACCTACAACAGCGTATCGTTCTATGCTATAATATAAAAGATAATTTTGAAGGAGATTTTATGCGTACAGATTATTTTTTGATTGCGGAAATACTGCGGCCGCACGGCATCAAAGGTGAGGTCAAAATCAAAAGCCACAGCGAGGATTTAGACAATCTGATGCAGGTAAAAACTCTATATATCAAAGAGAACAACGCTTACTGTCCCATAGAGGCAGAGGGTTTTCGCCTGCACAGCGGCGAAGTGCTGTTACAGATCAAAAATGTGTATGACCGCAATACCGCCGAACGCTATCGCAACACAGAGCTGTATATCGCACGCACAGACGCCAGTCCCTTGGAGGAAGGCGAATTCTATATCAGCGATATACTGGGAATACGTATAGTGGATCGCGAGGGCAATGAGTTGGGCGTGCTTAAAGATGTGCTTACAAGCTATGCCACCTATGTGTATCAGGTACGCTGCAAAAACGGCACCTTTCTCTTCCCGGCAATAGACAAAGTGTTTGTAAATGTGGATATAGATAAAGGCGTCATGGTGTTGGACGAGCAGGTACTCAGCGAAATCGCCACCTACGAGGACTGATATGAACATAGCCATACTCAGTACCTTTCCCGACATGTTTCGGGCACTGGACGAAAGCATATTGGGCAGAGCACAGAAGAATGCACTGCTGCACTTTGATTTGATCAACATACGCGACTTCAGCAAAAACAAGCACAAAAATACGGATGATTACCCCTATGGCGGCGGCGCCGGCATGCTGATGATGGCACAGCCCATATTCGACAGCCTGGATTATGTTAAAGCCTTAGGTTACCGCGGAAAAACAATATATATGGGTCCTAAAGGACGCAAGCTCGACCAAAAACTGGCGGAAGAGCTGGCGCAGGAACCTGATTTATGTATACTCTGCGGGCACTACGAGGGCGTAGACCAGCGTGTGCTGGACAATATGGATATGGAAATCTCCATAGGCGACTACATTCTTACCGGAGGTGAGCTGGCCGCCATGGTATTGATAGACACCGTGGCAAGAATGCTGCCCGGTGTACTGGGTGCCAGCGAGAGCGCCGAGGACGAAAGCTTTCGCAGCGGACTGCTTGAATATCCGCAGTATACCCGGCCTGCCGACTACAACGGCATGCCAGTGCCGGAGGTATTGCTAAACGGCAACCATGCGCAGATTGCAAAATGGCGCAGAGAGCAAGCTCTGCTCGCCACCTATCGCCATCGACCCGACTTACTGAAAACAGCGGAATTAAACAAAAGCGACCGCCTGTACTTAGAGAAACTGGAGCAAGAGCATGAACGAATATAAGCTGATTAACTTCAAAGACATTGTACAGCTGCTTGCCAAGCGCTGGATATATTTCCTCGCTTTGGTATTGCTGCTGCTCGCTCTGTTTGCGCTGCTTCCCCGCCTGCCGCAGACACCGCGCTATATGGCAACAGCGCAGGTCAGTCTGGAGTATAGAAAGGACGGCTTGCTTGACTATGACACCAGTGCCAAGCTGGCCTCAAACTACGGAAAGTTCAGCATACAGCCCTCTTTGCAGCAGTCTTTGCAGGAGAAGCTGCCTGCGCCGGACAGCAGCCTCAGCATACGCATCGCGCCTGTCGCCTATCAAAACCTGATCCATGTCAGCGCCAGCTCCTCCACAGCGGAAAACGCCGTACTTGTCGCCAACGCCATGGCGGATTATTTGCTTGGCCAAAGCCCTGCAGACGAAAACCCTCGAGAGCAAACACGCTATCTATTGGCCTTCAAAGCGGAAGACAGCGCCAAAATACTACGCTTTCAGTTCAACACAAAGGACAGAATCAGCTATATTGTCATTGCCGTTTTTGGACTTGCCATGCTTTTGATTGCGCTGGAGCTATGGCGAACCACTGTCAAAACAGAGCTGGAGGCCAGCAAAATCAGCGGCTATGAGCTTGTAATAGACCACACGGAAAAAAATGCCGCAGGACGTTTGCAGACCCTACTCAAACATAAGGACATACAGAGCCTTGCAGTGCTTCCGATAGGCGATGCCGATGTCAACCCCTCGTTGGAACAAGCACTGAAAACGGAATTAAAAGACACTACGCTTCACTATTGCGAAAGTCTGCTGCAACATGCCGCTGTCCTGGATACGGCAAAACAATGTGATGCCGCCGTTTTGCAGCTGAATATATGCAAATGCGACTATCGTGATCTGCAAAAGGCAGCCGTACTGTGTCGGGAATGCGGCATACATATTCTGGGAGTATTGTTGGCTTGATATGAAAAAAATACTATATGTATGCAAATATTCACTCGTGCATCCGCAAAGCCTGAAGCAAAAATACGACGGTCAGATCAAAGGTTTTCAAAAGCTCGGTCTTGATCCCTATTTCCTTGCGTTTGACCAATATCACTTTTATCTGATGCACGGTGAAGAAAAAACAGCACTGAAAAAAATCCGACATGGAGACAAAGAATGGTACCTGCATTCCTTTGCGTTTACCGATTTATACACCGCTGCATTACGCGCCTTGAAAACCATAAACTTCAACTATCTCTATGTGCGCAACGATCCTTTGGAGGGGATCGGATTACAGATGTACCGCACAGCGCATAAAAAAGGATTGCAGGTTATTTGCGAAATTCCCACCTATCCTATCGTGCAGAACAAGTCCCAGAGCTTACTGTACCGTTTTCTATTAGGGATTTCGGCAAAGTTTGAAAAATGGAGCAGCAAATATATCGACCTCTATGCGGTTATCGGTGCACCAGTGAACAGGATAAACGGAAAACCAGCAATCAACATCAGCAATGGCGTCGACGTGTCAAATTATCGCCTGCGGACCCCTGTACAATCGGATACGTTTCACCTGCTTGGCGTCGCCAGTATGAGTTTATGGCAGGGCTATGACCGCGCCATAAGGGGATTGGCAGACTACAAGGGTGCTCGCCCGATAGAGCTGCATATTGTCGGGGATGAGGGTGACGGTTCCTTGGCCGCATGGAAAACATTGGCACAGAATCTTGCGCTTGGGGACAAAGTCCACTTCTACCCCGCCAAATACGGCGCAGAATTGGACTCTCTGTGCGACCTTGCCGACTTAGGGCTCGCACCGCTTGCCTTGTATAGACATCGTCTTGCGGTGGTTTCCGCTTTAAAAGTGCGTGAGTATATGAGCCGCGGTCTCCCCTTCGTGTATTGTTCACAGGACAGCGGCATAGACAAAAATTTGCCCTATATGCTGCAGGTGAGCGATGACGATACCGCGCTGGATATGCAAAGTTTGCTTGCATTTGCAGACAGCTTGCAAAATCATGCAGATATCCCCTCCTGTATGCGCGCGCACGCGCAGGAATCTCTATCCTGGGAAGTGCAGCTAAAAAAACTGTTCGATAATACATTTGTATAAAAGATGTCCATACCATTTTGATATCTATGTATAGATATGCTATGATACAGATATACAAGAACAAGGTGACGCATGAATAAACAGATAAAGCAACTGACAACACTCGCTCTATTATCGGCTTTTATGCTGATATTCGGATATTTTGAAAAACTCTTCCCCTTGGTGCCTGCCCTACCGGCTGTAAAATTAGGTTTATCCAATGTGATACTATTGTTTGCCCTGACGCTGCTGGACAGCAAATCGGCGTGGATCTTGCTGTTTATAAAGGTGCTGCTCGGTGGTATACTCTATATGGGTCCCATAGGCACACTGCTTGCCGCTGCGGGCAGTCTTGCCAGTATACTGGTAATGTCGCCCATGATACGGCATCGCAGCATGAGCCTGATCGGCATTGGTGTGGCAGGCAGCGTGGCGCACATGGTGGCACAAATGTCGGTACAAAGCTTTTTGATCGGCACGCTGCCCGTGCTGGGTTATGCGCCCGTACTGCTCGTCAGCAGCCTGCTAAGCGGCATATTTATTGCCTATCTTGCACGCATGGTATTGCTGCACATGTGCAAAATTGATGCGGAATACAGAAATAAATTGAACAGAATCGGAGTAATTGAAGATGGAAAACAAGAAGACAAGTAAAGGATTTTCTGTGCCTGCATGGCTCAGACTTACCATTATTTCCTTGGTGGCAGCCATTGGTCTTGCCACTACCAATATGCTGACAAAGGACATCATTGCGCAGCATGCCTCCGAACACACCGCCGAAGCCTTGCGGGCTTTAATGCCAAACGCTCAAAAGTTTGTGTCGCAAAAGCTGCCGGAAGGCAGTAATCTCCTTAATTACAGCATTGCCCAAGACGGCGATACCGTATTGGGATATATTGCCATTACCAGCGTACAAGGTTATGGCGGCCCCATCGAGGTGATTACAGCGGTGGATACCGATTTCAAAATCATCGGCATCAATGTGGGCGGCAGTGAGTTTGCAGAGACGGCGGGCTTGGGTTCCCTTGCCAAGGAAGAACCTTTTACCAGCCAGTTTATCGGGCTTTCTACGCCGGTTACGCTGCGTTCACAAGGCGGCGACAACACCATCGATGCCATCGCCAGCGCAACCATTACCACTTTGGCCGTGACCAACGCCGTCAACAATACGGTTGAAGAAATACAAAAAATGCAGGAATAAACTGAATATCCCTTAACACATCGTCATGTATTCCCAAGGCGATGTGTTTTTTCACCCCAATACACCCATAAACATCCCATATCAACAGTTTTACACAGCCTTATTTGCAAACTATTGCAAATACTTAGTCGATAAATTATAATAAAAGACAGATTACATAAAGGAGTTGATGTACATGAGCTTAAGCTTTAAGTGCAAATCCTGCGGCGCATATATCGAATTCAATCCCAATGCAAGTAACTTTATTTGCAACTATTGCGGTGCGCAATACACAGAAGATGAAGTGGTGGCCCGCAGTGCGGCGCAAGAAGCCCAGGTCAGCGCGCCAATAAACACCCCGGGCGGTGAGGTCATGTATCAATGCAGTACCTGCGGTGCAGAGATTGTATGTGACGAAACCACCAGCGCAACCCACTGCTATTATTGCAAAAGCCCTGTAGTGCTGACAGGCAAACTGAGCGATGCCTACAAGCCCGACAAAGTGATTCCTTTCCAGATTGACAAACAAAAGGCACAGGAACATTTTAAACGCTTTATTTCCAAAAAGAAATACATTCCTAAAGATTTCTTTACACGCAGTCCTTTAGAGGAACTGACCGGCGTCTACTACCCCTATTGGGATTCGGACTATCATATCAATGCCAGCTTTACGGGCACCGGTACAACCGTCAGCTCCCATGTCAGCGGCGATTACCGTATTTCGACAACGAAGTACTACAATGTATACCGCAGGGGCAATATCAGCTTTGACAACATATTCCGATCGGCACTGAAGAAAAACCAATCCAAACTTGCCGACGGCATACATCCCTTTCAGCAAAGCGGTGAAAAAGAGTATTCCCCCGCTTATTTGGCAGGCTTTCTGGCAGAGCGCCGTGATGTGGATGCAGCCGACATTGAGGGCAGCGTAGAGCATGAGATAGACAACTATATACAGCCCTTATTGACCCGCGATGCCAGCTATGCAACACTGAGCGGCAATACCGGTAAGAGCCTCCTTTCTAAAAGTTTCAGCTATGTGATGATGCCTACCTGGGTTTTCACCTATCATGGTGTGGACAAGGAAACCTATTACTTTGCCATGAACGGACAAAGCGGAAAAACATGCGGCAAGCTGCCTATGGCTAAGGGAAAACTGCTGCTGCACAGCATTTTATTGGGCTTGGCCGGAGCTGCGTTCGTCATTTTGGGAGGTGCATTTCTGTGGTAAAAAAGGTATTTACAGTATTGCTCTTGCTGTTGCTTACAGCAAGCTTCGCTCTTGCCGAAGGCATATCGGATGCCTATGACTGGAACCGCCATATCGTAGATAATGCCAATGTCTTGTCTGCAGAGGCCAAGGTCACTATGATGGAAAAAATCAAAACCATCGCGAAAAAATACAATGATGCCGTGGTGTTGGTGACCAGCAATGAAGTAGAAAAAGATAAATATGTAAGCTTTTCCGACGATATGTACGATTACGGCGGCTATGGATTTGACGCGCAAAAGAGCGGAATACTATTCCTGATAGACTTCAACAACAGAAGACTGTATATGAGCACCACCGGAGAGCTGATTGATATCGTCAACGATGCGGTCATTGAAAAAATACTGGATGATGTCGGCACCTCTGCCTCCGACGGCAATTACGACAGCACCATGCTGAATTTCCTCAACTCGCTGCAAAAATATTTGCGTGCTGATTATCGCGCCAAAAATGGCGTCAACTTTTTCAGTTTCGAATGGTTGGAGGATTTGACCAGCCTGGATTACGGCATTGCCATCCTGGTGGCGCTTCTGCTCTCACTTGGACTATATTACACCGTATCTCGTCAGTACAATCTGAATTATAATACCTACCAATACAATCTGCAGGAGAACGCCCGTGTTGACATATTGGAAAGCCGCGACGAATTTTCACACCAAACCGTATCGCGCACCCGTATCAGCACATCTAACAGCAACAGCGGCGGATATCGCGGCGGTGGCGGTGGCGGCAGCACGCATACTGGAAGCAGCGGCACTCGGCACGGCGGCGGCGGAAGAAGTTTTTAAACGATGAACGAAAAAGAACGCTTACAGTTATACCAACTGCTGCAAAGTCTGCATAGTGAAGTACATATCTTTACAAGTGATGGTAAATGCATCTATCCCGATACGGAAGAGGAGCTATCCCCTGCCTTGCTGCAGCAAATCAACAAAGACTGCGTACAGCTTGGCAAAATGCTCTACCGCCGAAGCAGCGCGCGGCAGGGCTTGATATTGTCCTGCAAGGATGCGGATCCCTACAGCTATGATGTATTGCAGCTTATGGACAAACTGTTGCAAAACATTGGCAGCAGCAGCGACAATACCGGCTACGCACCGGATGTTTTCAGCCAGATATTGCTCATGAACGACATCAGCAATCTGCAAATCAAGGAGCTGGCGACTGCGCAGGGAATCGAAATCGAAAAGCCCTTTCAACTGATCCACATCCACTTTAAGGATGAGAACGTAAATGCCAACGCCATTGCAGGTGAGCTGTATCCGAGTGATACCGAGGACAAGCTCTTGTCCTTAAGCCAAAGAACCCTAAGCATACTGCATTATGTAGATGAGGATAGCCAATACGAAACCGCCGAGTTTGCCGACGCGCTCTATGAAACCATATGGGAAGAAAGCGGCAAAACGCTGATTATCGGCATCAGTGAGGTAAAGAAAAATCTCTATGAGTTGCGGCGCGCCTATGCCGAGGCAAAGAAAGCCATCGCAATCAATGAAAAGCTGGAGTCCTCCGAAAATGTCGTATTTTATGCGAACCTTATACTCGAGCGCATATTGTTGGAGCTCAGCCCCGTACAAAGACAGGGGTTCTATAACAGGCTCTTTACGCCTGAAAGCAAGAAAGCGCTGACAGAGGAAATGCAACATACCATCAACACCTTTTTGGAGAAAGATTTAAACCTTTCGGATACAGCAAGGCACCTGTTTATCCATCGCAACACACTGGTATACCGTTTGGAGAAAATACAGCGCAGCCTGGGTTTGGATTTGAAAAAATTCAACGATGCCAGCATATATAAAATCCTTTCTACCATGCAAAAACTAACCAAAACGGACAAGGAGTAATCCATGAATAAAAAAAGTAGAATCCTGCTAATCGGCCTTTCCCTATTTGTTCTGCTGTTTTCGTCCTCGTTTCTAAGCAATTTTTTGGCAAACAAAGAACAAGTGACAATAGACAAAGCAGAATATGAGCGTTTGAAACAGTTTGAGGAAATGTTTCAGATTTATGATATCATCGACAAACGTTTCTATATTGAACCGGACTATAACAAACTAAAGGAAGGTGCTGTTCGCGGCTTGTTGTCCGGTTTGGACGATCCATACAGCATATACTATAACCCCGAGGAGTTTGCCAAATACTGGGAGGATGACGGCGGCGAATACGCCGGCATAGGCGTGCAGATTCAAAGCCGCCACGACGAAAATATCTGTGTGATTACACGCGTATTCAAGGGCTCTCCTTCCGAGGAAGTCGGCTTAAAAAAAGGCGACATACTCATCAAAGCAGGCGATATTGATGTCAACCCCACCACCTTGCAGGAGGCGGTTGATTTTATCCGCGGTGAAATCGGCACCAAGGTAAACATCACTATACTGCGTGGCGAAGAAGAGATTCCATTTGAAGTGGAGCGCCGTAAAATACACATCAACCTGATTGAGTCCACCATGTTGGAAAACAACATCGGTCTGATACAGCTCTTTGAGTTTTCCGGCACCTCCGGTCAGGAGTTTAAAGAGACCTATGATAAACTGATTGCCGAAGGTATGAAAGGGCTGATTATCGACTTGCGCGATAACCCGGGCGGCTGGGTAAACAACGCTCAGGGTATCGCCGATATTTTTATCGACAACGATGTGGTATGCTATTTTGAATACCGTGACGGATCCCGCGAGTACATTCGCACCAATCCCGGCAAAACGACCATGCCCATGGTACTGCTTATAAACGGCAACAGCGCCTCGGCCTCCGAGCTGCTAAGCGGCGCGTTCCGCGACTATGGTCTGGCCGAAATCGTAGGTACGACCAGCTTTGGCAAGGGTATCGCCCAGGAAGTTGTTGGCGTAGGCACAGCAGGCGCCGGCTTCCAGTATACTGTAGCGCAATACTTTACGCCAAAAGGCGGTAAGGTACACAATGCCGGCATAGAACCCGATTATGTCGTAGAGCTGACCGAGGAACAGGAGCTTATAAACTATGATTTGGGCGATATGAAAGATCCTCAGCTTGCCAAAGCGGTGGAAGTTATGAACAAAAAATTAGAAAAATAAGAAAAAGACTTGTCACAAAGCCTCTTAGGAGGCTCTGTTTCCATATACACAGTATTCCCCGCATAATATAAAAACAAATTTTTTCGCTGTGCGCAGCTATTCCGCTGTCAGCAATCACGAATAAAATAAAAGCCCTGTTTTAAAAATCAAGCGGATTATGGTATAATGATATGAAATTATAATGCAGCAGGAGTATGGTATGGCAAAGAGATTTAAAAGAAAAAAAGGCCCATTTTCGGGACTCATTACATTCGGTATACTATACTTTATATTCAGCAACTTCTCCAGAGTGTTCAGCGTCGCCTCCTTTCTTCTGGTAGGCGGACTTGCCCTATTGGTTGCATTTGCAGTAGGCGTCATGGCTTCCGGGCTGGACACCAGCAAAAACCAAAAGCGCAGCCCCAAACAGGTGGAACTTGCCGAGCGGGAAGAACGGGAGCGGGAGGAGGCCGCCAAAAGAGAACAAGAAAGGGCAAAAGCTGCCCAAAGCAAGGCACAAGGTACCGGCAACCCGGAACTGGATGCCCTGTTGGAATCCGGGGCACAAATGCTCAGCCGCTTGCGCACCTTGTCAAAACAAATAGATGACCAAAGCTTTCTACCCATTATTCAGGAGTTGGAAAACAACATCAAACAGATTCTAAAGGTGGTATACAATCAACCTTCCGATGCGCCGCTTGCACGCAAGTTTATGAACTATTATCTTCCCACCACCCTGAAGATGATAGAAAAATATGCGGAATATGAGGCGCTTGGCTACGAAAGCACCGCCGTAAAAAAGAATAAGCAGAAGATTATCGAAGCAGTAAAAGTTATCAATCAAGCCTGTCATAAACAGCTTGATATCATGTATAAAGACGATATTTTGGACATCAACACGGATATCAACACCTTAGAGCGCATGCTCAAACGGGACGGCCTCGTAGAAAGCGAGCTGGAGAAAATTCATCAGGAAAGCATACGCAGCGCGCAGACGCCTGTACGCGAAGAACATATAGAGAATATGGACGAAGACATCCAGGATTTGGAACGTGCACTCAAACAGGACGGTTTGGTAGAAACCGAGTGGGAGCGCATACAGAAAATGAACCAAGAACAAACACAAACATATTAATTTAGGAGAACTTTATGACAGACAACCCCATCCCATCTTTAAAATTTGATGTTGCCGCAGCCGTACAAGAAAGCGGCGAAGCCGTAGCCGAATTGACCGAACAGATACAGGAAGCCCCCGCTGTGGAAGCCGTAATCGAGGACTTTGAACACACACCGGAGCTGGAAGGCGCAGAGCTGAGCCCGGAAGAAATCAAAAGCATAGAAACGTTCGTAGAAAAAATCGACATCACCGACGCCGATAATGTTTTGCTGTACGGAAGCGACGCTCAAAAACGCATTGCAGAGTTTTCGGATGCCGCCATGGCCACCATAAAAAACAAAGATTCAGGCGAAGTCGGCGATATGTTGGTGGATTTGATCGGCAAGCTCAAAGGCTTTAACAGCGACAGCGAAGAACCACAGGGCATCAAACGTCTTTTTTTCAATGCCAACAAACATATAGAAGGTATGAAAAACCGTTATGAAAGCGTACAAAGCAATGTGGAGAAAATTGCAAACTCTTTGGAAAACCATCAGATTGCACTGCTCAAAGATATTGCTATGCTCGACGAGCTATATGATACCAATTCTAAATACTTTAAAGAACTGACCATGTACATTATGGCCGGTCAAAAAAAGCTGAAGCTGGTGCGCGAAACCACTCTCAAAGACCTGCGCGAACAAGCTGCTGCGTCCGGCGACCCTATGCTGGCACAGCGCGCGAACGATTTGGCGCAGCTCTGCGACCGCTTCGAAAAGAAAATCCATGACCTGAAGCTTACCCGTCAGGTATCTCTGCAGATGGCACCGCAAATTCGCCTGCTGCAAAACAATGACAGTCTGTTGGTTGAGCGTATACAAAGCACACTGAGCAATACGCTGCCATTATGGAAGAGTCAAATGGTGCTTGCGCTTGGTCTGCACCGCAGCCAACAAGCCCTCAAAGCCCAAACCGAAGTAACCAATATGACAAATGAGCTGCTGAAGAAAAATGCGGACAAACTCAAGATGGGCACCGTACAAACGGCAAAGGAAGCCGAGCGGGGCATTGTGGATATCCAAACCCTGGTGTACACCAATCAGTCTTTGATAGATACCATCACCGAGGTAATGAAAATACAGGAAGAGGGTCATACACAGCGTGTAGAAGCCGAAAAAGAACTGATCCGTATGGAACAGGAGCTAAAGAAAAAACTGCTAGAAATCAAAAAATAACAGGAGCGCAGCATGATGGCAGAAAGCGAAAAGCAAGGCATCAAAATACTATTCGGTCTTTTGATATGTCTGTTTTTGATATTTATAAGCGTCAGCTCCGCGCTGGAACGCCATGCCGAACAGCTGCAAAATAATATTGCATACTGTATCAACGGTACCGGCGGTATCCGGGATCAGGTGCGCTATGCACGCTACGACATACAGAATCTGATTGTGATCGGCAAACGTTTTCAAATCGACACCGCTCCCCTGCAAAAACTGCATGATGAATTGGCGGCGGCCGATACCATGGATGCCGTAAAAACCATACTGCAATTTAACACAACAATTCACAATTACATTTTGGATTTTGAAATCAGCGGCGAACTATATAAATCATCCAAAGACAATTATCTCTATACAGGCATTGTAAAAAGGCTGCGCAACATTCGCAACCTGCCGGTGTTCGCTGCATATAGCAAAGCGATACAAGCATATAAATCTATGCTGGAAAGCTTCCCTTATCGGCAGCTGCTCTCCGAAAATCGAAAAACACTTCCTTATCCGGAGGTGATTGCAGAATGAAACGGGTATTGCTTGTGCTGCTGTTCATATTGCTGGTTGTAATAAAAGGCGCATCCATTGCAGACGCCCATGCGGAAGGCAGCAGAATGCCCTCCCTGCAAAAATCTACTTTTGTATATGACGAAACCGGAGTCGTTTCACCCGCACTCTTGGAAAGCATGCAAAGTTTTTGCAAACACTACTATGATAAACACGGTTTGCACATGCGTTTTATGATAGTACAATTTACGGATGACGCATCCATATGGAACTATCTGTTCCAAGCCTATCGCGATTGGGAAGTACAGGATGAGCCCGCCTTGCTTCATGTGCTATCCTTGGGCAACGAGAAATATGAGTATTATGCTAACAACGCATTTTTAAACCGCATCCCCCTTGTGAATGCCGCCGTCAAAAATCCGGAAATCATACATGCTTTCCGAAATCAGCAATATAGTGAAATGTTAACTTTGCTCAGCAAGAAGTTGCAGGAATCACTTCGTTTGTATTTAAATGAATCCACGGAATTTCTTTTTGTCGCAGGGAAAAACAGATATCATCTGGAGCTTCCCGCTTACGAAACGGATGCGTTTTCTATGTATGAAACGGATTCTAAAAATCAATTCAAGAGCTCATTTACAGGACTTCTCTTCTTAGCACTCCTGTATGTAGGCATCAAGCTGGGTAAAATATTCGGATTATTCGGTTTCAAGCTCTATGCGCTGGTGTTGGCAGCAGATTTTATCATTGTATACCTGTTCGATCAATTCTTTTAGAGCAATTGCGAATATATTAAAAAAACAAGCAATCCAGCTTGTTTTTTTAATATATAAAATGCTTGTTTCTATTTTCTGTTTTGTTCCCGCAGCAGCTTCGTATAATCAAAGTAACGTGGATGCTCGCGCCAACCGTCGCCGGTCGGATAAATGTTTGTAAAATTCACCAGCGTATTAGGCAGCATATCTCTTATTTCTTGCACTCTATCCACATATCTATCGGACATCCAAAGACGTTCTATATTGGGCAGCACATACAAAGGGCTGACATCCGCGACCGGATTGCCTACAATATTGATGTCTTTTAACTTCATCAAGTTTCGCAATGCTCCAATGTCTGAAATTTGATTGCGGAAGACTTCAAAATACTCTAAGTTGTACAATCCGGACAAGGGTGAAATATCCTTGATCTGGTTATCCGACAATATCAGTATCCGCAACTGTCTTAGATCTTTGATAAAGTCAATATTGCGTATTTTATTATGCCCTAAATCCAGTATTTGCAGATTTTTACATACGCGCAGCATGGAGTACAAGGATTCGCTGTAGCGTGTGGAACCAGTGCTGTGCAGGGTGGAAAAATAGCGGATATGGCTGGTTACACGCTTGCCTTCTATCAAAAAAGAAAAACCGAAATCGATTTTGGGAAAGCTGTCGAAAAGACGAAACATCATATCCTTATGCAAGCGTACATGGAGCATATCCACAGACTGCAGATTTGGAAACTGCCGCAAATATGCAAACAACTCTTTCTCCACCCTGGCGTTATAGCCGATGTTTTGTTTTGGGAATACGATATGTCTGCTCTGCTCATCCGTATCTTCCGGGTACTTAAGCTTTGCCATAGCAAAGTTTGTAAACAACAAAAGCAGAAAAAGCACCAGAAGCCCCTTTTTTACGATCGTGTTTTTTCTATTCTCTCTATACATTAATATATTTTGGCGCGCTACTCCATGCGCATGCCCATTCCCTCAAAAAAATCATTCTTTATCTGATCCTCACCCACCGTGCTGCGCACCAATGTAAACTTAGCATTATCAAAATCCCCGCCTTCCGTCACTTGAAAGAAGAAGGTTTTGCCGTCATAATCCATACGTCCGCCGCGCTGGCTTTCATGGAACTCCCATGCTTCCTTGGCGATATCCAAAGATGTTTTTCCACCAAAGGCATTCATCGGCACATTCCAGTCCATAGTGGTGATTTTGTCTGCCTCATCACCCAGATGCAGGTAGAGCTTGCTCACTTTCCATGGCGCATAATCGGTGACATAGTTCGCATCAGCCGCAAGATCATAGGCTTTCATTGCCAGATCTGCCGTTGCCTTATGCGCGCCGTGCCCATATTCGCCATGCACATCGTGGGTCACGACCACATCGGGTTGATATTTACGGTACAGATCCACCACATATCGCAAAGCGGCTTCCTCTTTCCAGTAGGAGTAGGCTTGTTTCGCCGTTTTTGCATATTTGTCCCTAAAATTACCGATCACAGGGTAGCGCTGCAATCCACAGTGCCACAAGGCATGCAAAAGCTCATAGCGGCGCAGTTCCATGCCATAGGTCATATAGGCTACCTGCAGCTTTTTGCCGCTGCTTTCCCCATAGGTAGGTACAAGCCCTCCCATGAATATGATGTCGTCATCGGGATGGGCGCAAAGCAGCATAATATCTGCCTTATCTTCCTCCACTTTCCAACGCTGCACTTTACTTGGCAAATCTCCTTGCCCATAGGCTTCCAGCTCATAGACGCGGAATGTCTTAAACTTTTCAGTAGAGCGACGCAGACGGAGATGGCGCAGTCCGGGTACTTCCACATACTCTATCAAAACATCCTGCTGTCCATATTCTCCCAAGCTTTTCCAGGCACCGTCTACTT
>JBHADM010000007.1:0-5268 GCA_041855045.1 Bacillota bacterium
ATAATATAATAATTCAGAAATAATCTTCCAAACAATAGAACACAAGCAAAAACATTTAAGTAAATACAATATTATACAGCTGTATTCCTATGAAAACAACTATGTGGATAACTTTGTGGACAAACAGGGGAATAATTTACCATATGCTATGAAAATCCCATAAAAAATACGGTGGATAAGTGTTTTGATACGCTTGTGTGGAAAACTTATAAACCGGCTTAATAAAGCGATTACAAGCGAAAATGAAGAGTGAAAAAGCAGCTTGAAAACACAGTGGAAAACTTTTTGCTACTGATTTTCGCACAGTTCAAAAAAGCAAGGAAAAGCAAAGAAATTGGTGGATAAGTGTGTGGATAAATATAAAAGAGGACTTATCCACATTGGAAAAAATGAGCTTTTTTAAGAGGGTAATTTATGCGTCCATAAATACATAGCAGCCGAATGGTTATGGAACACAAAACGACAAATAGAGCATAGGCTGATCGAAAAATACAGCGGAAAAAAAGAATACACAAAAACCGGAACGGGCAAAAAATGATTGAAAGCTGTCCACAAAAGAAACAAAAAAACAGAAAGCGAATTCGTAAATGCAACACACGAAATCATCGCAAAGGCAAAAGCTGGTACAAGCATATACACACAGGCAGCAGGGTGAAACATCAGCGTCAGGCCTGTTTACACAGTAGTGAAAAAAGCAATAAACAACATATTGTGGACAAGTGAGAATAAAAACACAATTCTTCTTATTATAAAGCAGCGATTTATATATCGAAAAAAACAAAGATATGCGGATAAAAAATAAAATAAGTGAAAAGAATCAAAAGGGAAATCATAAGGACTGTACAATATTTTGATAAAAAAACTTATCCACATTACCATATATAGATATATACCAAAAAGCACAGATAACAGTAAAAATTAAAAGTATACCAAAACAAAAGAACCCTCTCCTTTGCAGTTCCTGCTTAAATGCAGAGTGTAAGACGAAAAACATAATTATGCAGGGAAAATTTCTTATTTAATTTAGAATAAACTAAATAAAATCACGAAAAGGATTCACTTGTGTTAAAAGAGAAGAGTGAAAACCGTAATATACAAATAATAAGAACTGCAGTAAAGCGATACAATATGGCATATGATAAATCAGTTGCTAAAGTATACTCGTGCAAAAATAAACGATTTTATCATCAAAAAACAGAAAATTAATTTTTACAGTCTGTCAAAGAGCGGCATGGCAGCTGCGTGAAAAAAACAGCATGTCAGCGCTGCTTGAAAATGTGGAAAAAAGGCTGCGCAAGTATCGACAGTTTTCGTGCGGGCTATGGGGATTATGATCAAAAATATCATTTTTTATTACATCCGATATGAAACAGCAGGAAATTCTCGTTTATAAAAAGTTGCTTAGAACGGCTTTATAAGCCTGTTTATAAGCCTGTGGAAAAAGAACTGGAAAAAAACAGGCGGAGTATAAAGTTTTACGATTAGTTTACCGCTCTGTAGCGGGAATGACAAATATCCACAAATTCGATTGTGGATAACTTTGTGGAAAACAGGGATTATATGTAACAAACGCGCAACATTTTTTCATAAAAAAAGAAACCCATGGCGCAAATCCACAGGTTTTGGCTGTTACAATTTCGTAAAAGCGTCATAATTATAATAAAGTGTTTTCTTTAGATAAGTCATGCAAAATTGCATGCAAATTTGTGTTGTTTTCGCGGGCAATTTGTGCGATATCATCATGCTCCGGCTTGTACCTTGCAACGCCGTAGCCCTCGCTGCGCTTGCAGCGTATCGGGCCGTAGGAGGAATGGATGATTTCGGAACGCCGGTGGAGCTTGTGGCGTTTGATGGAATATTCGCGTACGCCTATACTGGATGTATGGGCAAACAGCAGCTGCAAAAACTTTTCTCTGTCGTTGCTCCTGCAGAGTAGAGAGAGTTTGGTGCCAAGTCGGTTTTTCTTCATATGCAGGGCCTCACAATACACGTCCGACGCACCCTCCTCCAATAAGCGGGTGCAGGCGAATGCGATATGCTCCGGGCTCATGTCGTCTATATTGCAAGTCAGTTCAATTTCCTCGCTGTCCTCCGGCTGTGCGGAAAGTATGGCGCGCACGCAGTTGGCAAAAGCAAACTCCTTTTTACCCATGCCATAGCCTATGCGCTCAGGAACGGATACAGGCATATCGCAAAACTCCTGTACGAAGTGCTTGGCGAGTGCTGCGCCGGTTGGTGTGCAAAGCTCGCTTTGCGCACGTGCGGCGTATATGGGTATGCCCTTGAGTATGTTGAGCGTGGCGGGCGCCGGTACAGGCAGTATGCCATGCGCACACTGCACCGTGCCGCTGCCGGTGTTGATGGGGCTGGCGAGTACGCGTTCTACACCCAGCTTATCCAACAGGTAACATGCACAAACGATGTCGGCGACGGCGTCCAGTTCACCTACCTCATGGAAGTGTATCTGTTCCACCGGTACGCCGTGTACCAGACTCTCGGCATCGGCAATCAGACGGTATACCGCCATGCTGTCGGCTTTGACCCTGTCGCTGAGGGGGAGGCTGTCAATGATATGACCTATCTCATGCATGTCGCTATGACTGTGGGTATGTTCATGACTATGTTCATGTGCATGCGCGTGTACGTGAGCATGTGTATGTGCTTGCTCATGTATGTGCTTGTGTTCATGTGTATGGGCGTGTTCATGCCGTTCGTGCGTAAAATCGTCATGCTCCGTGTGGTCGGAGCAATCGTGGAGATGCACATGGGCTTCTTCCCGGTGATGATAATGCGAATGCGTGTGACTGTCATGCTTGTGCGCATGGCTATGTTCATGATTATGTTCGTTTTCCTCCTCACCGTGTATTTTGACCACGAAACGCCTGCCTTGTATACCGCATCTTGCAGTGTCAGGCAGTGAAAGCGAAACGGGCAAGCCCAAGTGCTGGAGCTCATGCAGCACGTCCTGTGGATTCTCAAATAAATCCAACAAAGCAGCGCAGAGCATGTCGCCGGCGATGCCGTTTTGCAAATCCAAATACAATGTTTTCATATCAAACTCCTATATGGTTAATCATACTTGCGAGGTAGCCCGCACCGAATCCGTTGTCTATGTTGACCACAGAGCTGCCGCTGGCGCAGGAATTAAGCATGGAGAGCAGCGCAGCCAATCCATGAAAGGATGCACCATAGCCCACGCTTGTCGGCACGGCAATCACAGGGCAGTCGGCAAGCCCGCCTATCACGGATGCCAATGCGCCCTCCATGCCGGCGACGGCAACAATCACCTTGGCGCTCATAATGTCATCCATATGGGTAAGCAGGCGGTGCAGACCCGCCACACCCACATCATACAGTCGCAGGACATAATTGCCGTAGTACTCTGCAACCAATGCAGCCTCCTCGGCGCAGTAGAGGTCGCTCGTGCCGGCGCAGGCAACAAGGATTTTGCCAACTGCATTCGCAGCGTTTTCACCTATGGTGGCAAGCCTTGCGACAGCATGATAGCGAATGCTGTGCCTTGCAGCAAGCGCATCCGCCTTGCTTTGGTCTATGCGGGTGATGAGTATCCGGCTTTGACCGGCAGCCAGCAAGGTATCGACAATGGTGCAGATTTGCTCGGCGGTTTTGGATTCGCCGTATATGACCTCCTCGGCGCCCTGCCGCAGCTTGCGGTGCATGTCGAGCTTGGCGAAGCCGATGTCTTCAAATGGTTTTTTCTTTAGAGCGAGCATGGCCTCGTCCACCGAAACGGCGCCGGATTGTACCTGCTCCAAAAGCTTACGTGTATCTTGGTTCATCTTGTCTCCAGGTCGAGCACAATGCGCTCGAAAAATTGTTTGAAATGGGATAGTATGTCGCTGCGGTGCTGCAAAAGCGCCGGCATATCCTCCATGCGCAGTTCCAGCCTTGCCGTATTGCCCGATACGCGGACGCGAAAATCCCGTAAGCCCAAAGCAAACAGAAAATCCTCACAGGACTCCACTGCGGTCAACGTGGGCGCATCAATGCGCAGTAAAGTCTGTATGCGGGTTGCCAGACAGGCGTATGCGGGCTTGTCCCAGGTGAACAGACCGGCCTGTTCGGACAGCTTGCGAATTTCGCTCTTGTGTAAGCCGCACAGCTGCAAGGGGGAAGCGACGGACAGTTCCTGCAAGGCTCTCATACCGGGTCTGTCGGCAGGGTTGTCGCTGGCATTGCTGCCATCGCATAAAAGGCTGAATCCATCCTCCTTTGCTGCGGCGATGATGGCGGTAAAAATCTGCTGTTTGCAATAATAGCAGCGATCGGCGGGGTTGGAAGTCACACTCTCATGCGCCAGTATATCCAAGTACAGCACACGCAGATCCGCGCCAAGCTCCCTAACCAAACGCTGCGCATCGTCAAACTCGTGCCGCGGCTGAAACGCACTTTTTACATAATATGCTTTGACCTGCCGTGCATGCTGTAAAGCCGCATACAAAAGGTAGGAGGAGTCGACGCCGCCCGAAAAAGCGATGGCAACTTTCGGGTTTTGGGTAAAAAATTCCTGTAATGTCATAGTATTCCTTTACGGCATGCCTATGCCCTGTAATAAATCAGGCAGTCCGCTTAACGTGTCCCGCCCCACATAATCCAAATATAGTTTGCTGAGCAATATAATCAGTGCAATGATGAATAGATAAAGCAATCGTTTTTTCATAATAAGAATAAAATATAAGTAAATGGTAATGAGAAAGGCAGAAAACGGAGTGTTTTAATATATCATAAAAGCAAGCCCTCAGCCACTTCCGCTAACGCTCCGATTTTGGAATCAAGCATAGTTGCAAGAATTGTTAATTGTTTCTTATCTATTTGCTGTTCCAATCGTTCGCAAAAACACAAGCTTCGTGCCTCCTTTGTAAAAGGAGGTGGCACGGCGCAGCCGTGACGGAGGAATTCCTGGGTAGTTAAACGATTTGAAGGTTATTCCAGCACCAACCCCTCAGTCACCAAAGCAAGCTTTGGCGACAGCTCCCCTTGCAGGAGAGCCTCGCTGACGCTCCGATTTTGGAATCAAGCTTACCCGCAAGAATTGACTTACAATTCCTCCTCCATTTGTTGCTCCAGCTGTTTGCAAAAGCACAAGCCCCGTGCCTCCTTTGTAAAAGGAGGTGGCGCGGCGTCAGCCGTGACGGAGGAATTCCTGGGTAGTTAAACGATTTGAAGGCTATTCCAGCACCAACCCCTCAGTCACCAAAGCAAGCTTTGGCGACAGCTCCCCTTGCAGGAGAGCCTCGCTGACGCTCC
>JBHADM010000008.1:0-15232 GCA_041855045.1 Bacillota bacterium
CTCGTTTGGAAAAAACAATGATCGGTCTCCTTTCTAAAGTTATGGAAGCGTTACTATAATATATTCAGGACTCAAATATCCGAATGCCTCCCACATCAGCATTATGCTGCTCTGAAAAAGAGGATGGCACAAAGAGTTTTTTAAACATTGCAATGGCATAGCGATCGGTCATGCAAGCAATATAATCACATACAGCACGGGATATGCCGTCCTTATATTCGATTTCGATATATTCCAAGGGCATCTGCGCAGGATGTTCCAGAAAATAGTTGTAAAGTGTGCTGATGACAAAATCGCATTTTCTCTCCTCCCCTCTGCGCCACTCTGCCTGATAAACATGGGAAAACATAAACTGACGCAGTTTTCCGGCAGCGGACTTGACCTCCTCGCTCATGTCCACCGTCGGCTTATCCATACTATTGCTGACAATATCCAATATCATACGATTAATTCTTTCCCCATGGGAATAGCCCAAAATATCCAAACAGTATTTGGGTAATTCTTCCTCACGAAGTATGCCGGCGCGCACCGAATCGTCGATATCGTGATTGATATAGGCAATGCGATCCGCAATCCGCACGCACATGGCTTCCAAGGTTGCCGGCAGTGTATCACCGCTGTGGTTTCGGATACCATCCCGCACTTCCCAGGTTAAATTTAGTCCGGTACCGTTTTCGATTTTTTCAACAACGCGAAGGCTTTGTAAATTATGGCGAAAACCATCCGGATAAATTTCATTGAGCGTCCGCTCGCCAATATGCCCGAATGGGGTATGCCCAAGATCATGGCCTAAGGCAATTGCTTCCACCAAGTCTTCGTTTAGCCGCAGACATCTGGCGATGGTGCGCGCAACTTGGGAAACCTCCAAAGTATGCGTCAGACGGGTGCGATAGTGATCTCCCTGCGGGGAAAGAAATACCTGTGTTTTATATTTTAAGCGGCGAAAACTCTTGCAATGCAAAATTCTATCTCTGTCTCGCTGAAACTCGGTACGCAAATCACAGGGATGTATTTCCCGTTCCCGCCCCTTAGTATCGACGCTGCATACGGCATGTTTTGACAAAGTTTGTTTTTCGATGCGTTCCAGTTCTTGTTTTATGCTCATACGAATCCTTTCCACAAGATCTCTATCTCTCTATCAAATAATATACTGCGCCAAAGTAAATTTCCCTTTATTTTTTTAATTTATCTTGTGAAAATTCCGCGCGTTCGTTTTTGGAAAACACACAACCGCAATAATCCTGTCTATACATGTTATATTCCTTGGAAAGCATGACGGATCTTTGATAGCCACCTTTCTTTTTAAAATCGGACTGCAAATATCGCACACCATATTCTTTTTCCAGCGCAATGCCTATATTGTTTAATGCAACGGCATCCTTCATAGGACTAATGGACAGTGTGGTGGTGAAAAAATCAAAACCGCTTGCTTTTGCATACTTTGCTGCCTCCTCCAAGCGCAGGCGATAACATTTATGACAGCGTGCGCCGCCTTCACGATGGTGTTCCAAGCCTTTCACTGCATCGTAGTACACCTCCGGCTGATAGCTTGTCGGGATAAAGGCAATCTCCAAGCCCATTTTCTCAATGAGCGCGGATTGTTCCGCTGTGCGCAATGCGTGCTCCTCCTCTGTATCAATATTGGGATTGTAGTATAAAACAGTAATGCGAAAGTATTGAGACAGATACTCCAAGACATAGCTGCTGCATGGTCCGCAGCAACTGTGCAGCAGCAAGCTCGGCTTGCCGTTTTGGGAAGAAATCTCCTGTATCGTTTCATCACATATCAATTGATAGTTTACTTTTGTGTTATGTTGCATATTTGATCCATCCTCCGTTCTGCCGAAATGTAAAATATGCGCTATACTTAAGAGTATACACTTTTTTTGTAAAATGATAAACAGAATAGTACTTTGCAACGATATATGTTTGACAAACAGTGATGATTATACTATGATTACTTTGTAAATTTTATTATGTATTTGTGTTATGTTTTTCAGGAGGAAAGCAATTGGAACATTTGTTTAGCGCTTTATACTTTATCGTTGCCATATTATCCATTTGGGCTATAGCAATGATGATTTTTTTAATATTTATTACCATAAGAGGGTTTCGTAAAAAGGCAAAGGATTATGCTGACAGGGATCCTCAAAACAAGTTTTTGATTCTTATTCCCGCACACAATGAGGAAGCAGTTATCAGCGGCATTATCGACAGCATGAATAAGCAGGACTATCCCAAAGAGTTGTACGACTACTACATACTTGCAGACAACTGTACGGATAAGACAGCCGACGTAGCCCGCAGCCTTGGCGCTAAGGTGTTTGAGTTCTTTAAGGAAAATGAGAACAGCCCAACCGGTAAACCCATCGCCCTGCAAAAAGCTTTTAACGCATTGGGAAACTATCAAGATAATTATGATTTGGTTATGTTTTTCGATGCCGACAATGTTGTGGATCACAATATGCTGCGCGAAGTAAACAGTCAAATGCTTGAAAATCCGGAAGCCGTTGCTACGCAATGCTACCTGGGCGCCAAAAACAAAAGTGGCGTCGTGGCTGCATTCTACTATCTTTCGTATACCATTTCCAATCGTTTCTTTCAGCTCGCAAAATGCCGCATGGGATTGAACATTGCCATAGGCGGCACCGGTTTTGCCGTTCGCACCAAATATATACATAAGCGCGGGGGATGGAAGTCCATGTCTTTAACAGAGGACTTTGAATTTCAGATTGAAACCACTATTGATGGCAAGCGTATGTTGTGGAACAATAATGTAAAAGTTTATGACGAAAAACCCACCCATATTTACGCATGCTACAAACAGCAAAAACGTTGGGCGCAGGGGCATTGGTATGTGGCTTTTAAAAATACGCCTGCCTTGATTAAAGCCTTTTTTCAGCGTAAAGTACGCGCTATGGAGTTTTTGTCCACCATGTTTTATATGTACTCGCTGATTCCATATTTCCTAATGACCATACAGCTGCCTATGCTGGCGCTAAGCTTGATACTAAAATACACCGGTGTGTATACCAACACCCCCTATGATATAAACTCGCTGTTTTCAATCAACTTATTCTCGGTGTTAATATTCCTGTATTTATTTATATTTTTATTCTATGTTGCCGACTATATCGACAACAATGAAAAAATCAACTTGAAGTATTTGCCCACATTGATTGCGGGAATTGTAGTAAGTTCCTGTGTGATTACACTGGCGAAAGTGGTTGGTTTGTTTAAATGCAGAAACCAGCATACATGGGTAAAAACAGAGCATAAAATCAATACCACAACGATTTAGAAAAATAAACACATGTTAATACATGTGTTTTTCCATTTCAGGAGGAATTTGTGAATAAATTTGTACTACATGCCCCCTATCCGGCGAACGGAGATCAACCGCAAGCCATACAAAAGCTTTCCCAAGGGATAAAGGAAGGGCTGAAAGACCAAGTATTGCTGGGTGTGACCGGCAGCGGCAAAACTTTTACCATGGCCAGTGTTATAGAACAGGTACAGAAGCCCACCCTGGTGTTGGCACATAATAAAACCTTGGCAGCCCAGCTTTGCAGTGAGCTGCGGGCTTTTTTTCCGGACAATGCCGTGGAGTATTTTGTCAGCTATTATGACTATTACCAACCCGAAGCCTATATTGCCTCTTCCGACACCTATATTGAAAAAGATTCCTCCATCAACGACGAGATAGACCGTCTGCGCCATAGCGCAACGGCGGCAATACGAGAGCGCAGAGATGTGATTATAGTATCTTCCGTCAGCTGCATATACAGTATGGGCGACCCAAGCGAGTATGATGAATTGATACTTTCCCTGCGCCCCGGCATGCAAATGGAACGGGACGAATTGATTGATAGGCTCATAGAAATACAGTTTCAGCGCAATGATATTGAATTTAAACGCGGTACATTCCGTGTACGGGGCGACATCGTGGAAATTATGCCTGCAAGCAACGAAAGTCATGCCTATCGTGTTGATTTTTTTGGAGACGAAATCGAGAAAATATCTCAAACAGAAGTTATAACAGGCAATATTGTAGGCAGTTTGAAGCATGCCTTGATTTATCCCGCCACACATTATGCCATGAGCCGCGACAATATTACAAGCCATTTGGAGCAGATTAAAGTTGACCTTGCAGAGCAGGTACAGGCTTTTAAAGACGAGGGTAAATTGCTCGAGGCGCAGCGGCTTGCGGAGCGTACCCATTACGATTTGGAAATGATGCAGCAACTGGGCTATTGCACAGGCATTGAAAATTACAGCCGGTATTTTGACGGCAGAAAACCGGGAGAAGCACCCTTCAGTTTGTTAAACTACTTCCCTGGCGATTTTCTGACCATTATTGACGAAAGTCACGTAACGGTGCCACAGATCCGCGCAATGTACCGCGGCGACAGAGCCCGCAAGGAAATGCTTGTAAAATACGGCTTCCGCTTGACCTCTGCTTTCGACAACAGACCTTTGGTGTTTGACGAATTTTGCAAACTGGTGAACCAGACCATCTATGTGTCCGCCACCCCTGCCAAGTATGAATTGGAACTGAGCAAGCAGACTGTGGAGCAAATCATTCGCCCTACCGGTCTGATCGACCCGGAAATTGCCGTGCATAAGGCAAGCGGACAAATAGACGATTTGATTGGCGAAATCCATACCACCGTAGAACAGGGCGGAAGGGTGCTGGTAACCACATTAACAAAAAAAATGGCGGAAGATCTTACCGACTATCTTTCCAATCTGGACATTCGTGTAAAATATCTGCACAGCGACATCAAGACGCTGGAGCGCAGCGCCCTTATCCAGGGGCTGCGAAAAGGAGAATATGATGTCATGGTTGGCATCAACCTGCTGCGCGAGGGATTGGACATGCCGGAAGTCAGCCTTGTTGCCATTTTGGACGCAGACAAGGAAGGATTTTTGCGCAGCGAGACATCTCTTATCCAAACCATAGGCCGTGCAGCCAGAAATGTAGATGGCAGGGTTATACTTTATGCCGACCACATCACCGACAGCATGGAACGCGCCATTAATGAAACCAATCGCCGCCGCAAGATACAGCAAGAATATAATGCGGCAAACGGCATTACCCCGCAATCTGTAAAAAGCAATATCCATACGCTTCTGAGTATCAGCACGGAAATATTAGAAAATAACGACAGCGGATTGAGCGAAGAGGAAAAGGAATTATTGATTCGTACACTGGAGGATCAAATGCTCTCTGCCGCCAAGGATTTAGACTTCGAACAGGCTGCCAAGATTCGTGACAGAATATTTGCAATGCAAAACAAACTGCCGAGCATAATCCCCAAACCACAGATCCGCAGAAGTAACAAACAAGGCAGAAGCCGTAAATCAACAAGACGGGGATAAACATAGCGTACAATATATGATATAATAAGTGATTAGAGGTGAAAGTATGAAACAGATATTTTGCAGTAATTGTCATCACGATATCGTATGGAACGATGCCGCGCAGGAAAGCATTTTTTGCAGCTACTGCGGCAATAAAATAAACCTTTTCGAAGAAACGATACAAGAGGAAATAAAACTCGAGGCCGAAATTTCCACACTGCTGGGCAATAAAGATCCTGTACACATACATCGTCAGCTGACGGAATTGCGCAGCAAATATCCGCAAAGTCTGGCGGTAAACCGTGCGCTGCTCATGCAGGGAAGACTGCATGAACGCAATCCGAAAAAATTGGATTACAGTGTGATTCATTGCTATCTGCTAAATCTGTTTTTGGAGCCAAACAGCTTTGATGCGGCACAAAAAGAAAGTGTGCTACTTGAATTGTCCGAGGGCAGAAATCTTCTGGCATGTCTGGAGCTGGTACAGGATAAAAATTTATTTTTGCAAAATTACTATGTGGATTTGAGCAAACGTTTTATTGAGTTGTTTTTATTGGGAAGTTCTAAGCATATGCGTCACTTTTTCGGCCTTGCGACCAGCCGTAATCCCGCCAAAATGTTAGCACTGCCCGCTTCGACAATGATACGAAATATGCTGGACTGCGCGGCATTGGAAGAACGCCGTTTTGTATTGGCAAAAGCTTTCTACACCGCATTCGGCAGCATGTTCGAAACGCTCAGCTTCCTCGATGAAGCCTTGCAGGACTCTACAAATCTGGTAAAAGCGGACTATCGCAAACTGAATTTATGAACTATAAAAAGCTATTAAAATACATCATACTCTTTCCCGTACTGCTTGCAGTCGGCGCATTGCTATATTTGATGTTGCTGCTCGGCGAAGCGGATGAGTCGACATCCAACAACATACTTCCAAAACAAACGATGATTACACAGCCTATAGGGAATATGAGTCTGCAAAACGCTTCTCTTGACGATATTTTGCTGCGTTTTGACGGCGCCATGTTGGTGAAATCCAGCATCCCCGACAGCTTGGAGCTGACACAAAGCGGCTCTAACGGCAATTACATCTATACCCTGCGCGCAGTATACAGATTGCCCGACGGCAGGCCATACAACATTACCGCCCAGCGCCCCATTTCGGCTATGCAAAATCGCAATGTCAGCGGCATGACTTTACACGCTGAAAAAGCTATTTCCTTTGCTGGAATGATGGGTGCATGGCTGGAAGATAAGCACGGCATATACCTATCGGGAAACAGCGAAACGGCGGCATATTTAATTACTTTTCCCAAACTTAGCGAACAAGATATCATAACGGAACTCAGCACACTTTCATTAAATCGGTAGAATACAATGAGTGAGAAGAAAAAGAATAATTACGCATATTTAATCAAACGTTTTTTGCCCTATTACAAACCCTATCTGCATATTTTGATTTTGGATTTGTTTTGCGCTGCGCTGACTGCCATCAGCGTATTAATATTACCTCCGATTATCAGCAATATTGTAAACATCGTACAGACGAATATTTCCAAACTCACTCCCACGCTGATTTTAAGCATAGGTGCCTTGTACTTACTGGTGCGTATTGTGGATGCAATTGCCTATTATTACATGGCAACCACCGGGCATATTATGGGTGTAAAGTTGGAAGCAAACATGCGTATGGATTTGTTTAAGCATTTGCAGACGCTGCCGATTTCCTACTACAACAATACGAAAATCGGACAACTGATGAGCCGTATCACAACGGACTTATTTGACGTAACGGAATTTGCGCACCATTGTCCTGAAGAATTTTTTATTGCGATATTAAAATTCATTATTTCTTTTATCGTGCTCATCAATATCAACGTGCCTTTAACCATTATTTTGTTTTTGATGATGCCGCTGATGTACTACTCCTCCTCATATTTTAGAAACAGAATGCGCAAAGCGTTTCGTGAAAGCAGGCAGCAGATCGGCGAGATCAATTCTCAAATAGAGGACTCCTTGCTGGGTATTCGCGTGGTACAGTCCTTTGCAAATGAGCAAAACGAAATCCACCAATTCGGTAAGCAAAACAATCGTTTTGTCGACATCAAAAAGGATTCCTACCGTTATATGGGCGGTTTTCATACAGTCACCAGACTGTTTGACGGACTCATGTACATTATCGTTATCGTCATTGGTGCATTGTTCCTTTTGAACGGAAAAATTGATACCGGCGACTATGTGTCCTACATTCTTTATATTTCCGCATTGATTACGGTGGTTAGAACGCTGATTCAATACACCGAGCAATTCCAGCGTGGAATGACCGGCATAGAGCGCTTTGTCGAAATCATGGATTTGGAAAGCGATATCACAGATAAGGAAGACGCTGTCGTTCTGGAGCATGCCGAAGGCAAAGTCACTTTTGATAAGGTAAGCTTCCGCTACGGAACAGACAATCCCGAAGTTTTTGAAAACATCAGCGAGGAGGTTCCCAAAGGTACAAGCATTGCGCTCGTCGGTCCGAGCGGCGGCGGAAAAACGACCTTGGTCAATCTCATTCCTCGTTTTTATAATGTAACAGGCGGCCGTATTTTAATAGACGGCATAGATATTAACGGTATTACATTATTTTCATTGCGCAGCAATATAGGTATGGTGCAACAGGATGTCTATTTGTTCTCCAGCACCGTTATTGAGAATATCGAGTACGGTCGTCCCGGTGCAAGTTATGAGGAGATCGTCAAGGCTGCAAAACTCGCCGGCGCACATGAATTTATTATGGAGTTGCCGGAACAGTACCATACCTATATAGGAGAGCGCGGTTTAAAACTATCCGGCGGGCAAAAGCAACGTATCAGCATTGCGCGCGTATTTTTAAAAAATCCGCCTATCCTTATACTTGACGAAGCGACAAGTGCGCTGGATAACGAAAGTGAACGCATCGTACAGGATTCCCTCAATCGCCTCAGCGAAGGCCGCACGGTGTTTACCATTGCGCACCGCTTGACCACCATCAAAAACGCAGATATTATCTGGGTATTGGACGACAGTAAAATTGTTGAAAAAGGGTCGCATGAGGAACTGATTAAAAAAGGCGGGCTCTACTCACAATACTATAAAATGTATCAGGAGAACCAAAATGTTTGAGTTGAAAAAACAGGCTTCCACACAATTCGAACTCTATATGAACGATAAAAAAATAGCCCATTTTACCCAAGTAAGCCGCAAAACGGAACAGACAGCCTGGCACTTCACTGGTAAAACCCTTTATATTGCCGACTTTGCATGCCACACAGAAAACACCGACAGTGTACTGCGGGGTTTAAAAGCCAGCCTTGCCGGACTATATGACTGCATACGCTTTGAAAATGCAAGTCATATCGCACTTTGGGAACATTGTTTTCAAGATAACGGCGTTTGGATGGCAGAGCAAAGACTGCACGATAATTGCCCCCTGTCCCCCGTATTGATGCAAGCGAGCTATCGTCATGGGAAGCAAACCCCATGGGGCGGCAGCAAGTTGAGAACCTTATTTCAAAAAAACATACCCGACGATGTCACCGGTGAAAGTTTGGAAGTCAGCACAATCAAGGACTTAGAGAGCAAAGATACACACGGTATGCAGTTAAGTGCTATGATAAAAGCCTACGGAAGGGGTTTTGTAGGTTATGAATTTGCAGATAATACAGCTTTTCCTTTGCTTCTAAAATTTTTGGACGCAAAAGGACTGTTGAGTATACAGGTGCACCCTGATGATGCCTATGCCCACAAACACGAGAACGGAAAGTTGGGAAAAGAGGAGGCGTGGGTGGTGCTGGATTGCGAGGACAAGGCGCAGATCGTATACGGTTTGCATGATAGAGTATGCCCTGCCGATTTGAGCGCCTGCTTGCACAGCGGCCAAAGCCCGGAGCATCTGGTACAGTTTGTATCAGTAAAAAAAGGAGATATTTTTTATATTCCGCCCGGAACCGTGCACGCATTAGGCAGCGGTATTGTTGTATATGAAATACAACAATCCAGTGATGTAACTTATCGCATGTGGGATTGGGGCAGAATGGATGCACAGGGAAACCCCAGAGAATTGCATATAGAGCATTCCCTTGCATGCATAGAATACGATAAAGTCCTATCCGTGTCGCAAGTACCGCTTGCGACCGGTAAGCATAAGATTGTCGATGCCGAAAGCTTTATGCTTTGCGCAGTGAATATAAATAATGAGGAACACCTGGAAAACGAAGGCAATGCATTTTTATTGCTGACGGCATTGGATCCTATGGAAATCAGAGTATATGACGATGCCTGGCTATTGGATGCAGGGCAGAGTGTATTTATCCCTGCCAATCTTTCCAGAGTTGACCTGTACGGTACGGGGCGCGCTTTGGTATCCAAACCCAAAAAGAAACATTTGGAGACAACATGAAACCTAAGTTAGGACAAATCATTGCAAGTGCAGGCATACTATTGTTAAGCATTGGGCTGATTGTATTCTTTCTGCGCGCGTTCCGCTCCTATCAGGATTATCGGTTTGAAATCAGCTTGACACCCACACCGGTGGTCAGACGATCCAGTGTAAATATTGTCCCCCTAACAACGCTGCATCCGGATCATACACCTGAACCTACCCCATTGTTGCTAAAAAACGGCAGCAGCGGTGATGAGGTCAGAAAAATACAGGTCAAACTAAAAGAATTGGGATACATGAGCGGCGAAGTGGACGGACAGTTTGGCAACGCTACCAAAAACGCAGTCATATGGTTTCAAAATCAACACGGTTTGGATGCGGATGGTATCGTTGGAAAAGTAACTTATGACTTACTCTTCAGCAATACGGCAAAAAAGGCGGTTGCCACGCCTTCACCAAGCCCTGTTCCTTCCCCCAGCCCCGCATCAAGTGCTGCAGATGAGGATTTTTTGGTGCTCGTCAACAAAAAGATCCCCCTTCCCGATAACTATACACCAGTTAATCTGGTGCCAATGGATAAGGCGCTAAAGGCATCTTTCATTCAGCTAAAATACAAAGATACCTATGCCAATGCCAGCGCCGTCAGCGCATTAGAGAAGATGCTACAAGCCGCATTTGACGAGGGGATAAAGGAGTGGCAAATCAGCTCCGCCTATCGTTCCATCAGTGACCAGAAAAAACTGTTCAACCGCAAGAAACAAGACTTTATCAAACAGGGATTCAGTTCCAAAAAAGCAGACAGCGCAACATTGCAAACCGTTGCCATGCCCGGAACCAGCGAACATCATACCGGACTTGCCTTCGACATCACTGTTCCCGGCAAGTTTTTTAAAGACACAAAACAATCTAAATGGATAGCAAAACATTGCCATGAATACGGATTTGTGCTACGCTACCAAGAAGGCAAGGAAAAAATCACAGGATATATTGCCGAACCTTGGCATATACGATATGTAGGGCTTCCCCACTCCGTCATAATGCATGAGAAAGACTGGACTTTGGAACAGTATTTGGAAAGCATGCCATCGCCAAAAAACAAATCCTGACAGGAGAACACGCTTTGAGTTTAATGATCTACAACATCCGCAGCGGATCAAACGGAAACGCCAGCTATATAGGCACCGAAAAATCCGGTATATTAATAGATTGCGGCATCAGCGCCAAATGTATCACCGCCAGCCTTCATGAGGTCGGCATCCATCCCGGATCGATCAATGCTATCCTGATTACCCATGAACACAGCGATCATATCAATGGGTTAAAAGTATTGGGAAAGCAGTTAAATGTACCCATCTATGCCAGCGAAGGAACGCTGGACAGCATGCAAGAGAAAAATAAGCTTCCTGAAAACTGCAAAAGTTATTCACTCCGCGCAGAAAATAGTTTCTTTATCGGGGAGCTTGAAATTTTACCTTTCGAGATACCACACGATGCAGCAGAACCGCTCGCATACAGAGTTTTTTCCAAGGGTTATAGCGCATCCTTTGTAACCGACCTGGGGTTTTTTCCAAAAAAAATATTCGATACCGTGCAGGGGAGTGACTTTCTGTTGATAGAAAGCAACCACGATGTTGAAATGCTCAACACCAATACCCAATATCCGCTCTATTTAAAGAAGCGTATTTTGAGCAAAAAAGGGCATCTAAGCAACGATACCTGTGCTGAAAATGTGCTAAAGCTTTGCCAACAAGGCAGCAAGCATATATTGCTCGGACATATGAGCCAAAATACCAACACCTATGATATAGCGTATCAAACAACGTTAAGCACCCTAACGCAAGCCAATGCGGAACAGAATACAGACTTTACACTGCATTTGGCAAGACATGATAGACACAGCAAAATATATTTGCTGAAATAAAAAAGATGTGCGATGGCACATCTTTTTTATTTTGTAATCGCTACCATAACCAGGCTTAACACGATAAATACTGCGGAAGCAATCTTGGTAATCATTGCCAGACGGGCTTCCATACCGCGCGCTTTATTTTTTCCGAAAAATGTTTCAGCACCGCCGCCGATAGCGCCTAAACCCTGTTGTCTGCTTTGTTGCATTAAGATTGTAACAATCATTATGAGTGCAGAAATCAATAATACAACGCCTATCACGATTTGTAATGTGTCCACGGAATACACCTCCCCTTAAAGTACTAAAACATAATATCACATTTGTATCTTAATAGCAAGAAACAAACATGCAAAACGATAGGTTAATGCGGGCGCGCCTTACCCATAAATGCAACGCCCAGGGTGCCCGGACCAGCATGCGCACCGATAACTTCACCAATAAAGTAGATGTTGACCACTTTGATTTCCGGAATCTCTTCCAAAAGCAGTTTTTTCAGCTGTGCGGCTTCACTTTCCACATCGGCATGAATAATGGCGACCTCCTGCTCACCGGCGTTGAGAATGTTCTCTTTTACATTGGTTACAATTGTCTTTAACGCCTTTTTTCTGCCTTTAGTCTTGTCAATCGCAACAATTTTGCCCTCTTTGCTGACGGTAAGCACCGGTTTTAAATCCAATACGGTACCCATAAAGGCCTGTACGCCGCTTACTCTTCCGCCGCGCTTGAGATATACAAGACTATCTACGGTAATAAATACCTGCGCAAACTGCTTATTGTCTTCCAGCCATTTTACAACTTCCTCCATTGAGGCACCGCTGCGGTACATTTCGTGTGCCTTTAGGATAAGCAAACTTTCGGGAAGAGAAATGGTAAGTGTATCCACCACCTCGATTTTGCGCTCCGGATATTTAGCTAACAAAATATCCTTGGCCTCGAAAATATTATTGATTGTGCTGCTCAGCTGATGGGAAAAAGCAACAAAGAGTATATCTTTTCCTTCTGCCAGCACGGGTTCAAAATATTCTATATAGTTAGGGGTAGAAAGAGAGGCTGTGATGGGTACTTCGCCATTTCTCATCTTGGCGTAGAAAGCAGGCAAATCATTGGCTTTCCCTAAATCTGCAAAAAATTCCTCACCGTTGATAATATATGGCATTTTTACCACGGGAATATCGTACTTTTCTTTTAATTCCAACGGCAAGTCGGAATCGGTGTCACACATAATCACATAATTCATAGCTATAACTCCAAATAATATTAGTCTATATTATCAAATATTTCGGGCAGAGATGCGATATCGGCCGTATCTTCAAGTATAATATCGGCGCCGGCCGCTTCCAGCTCTTCGACACTGCGAAATCCCCAATCTACCGCAACAGACTTCATACTTGCGTTTTTGGCTGTTTCCACATCCACGGAGGAATCGCCTACAAAAATAGATTCCTTAGGCTCTACATCCATCTGTTCACACATTTGAAGCAGTATGCTCGGGTCGGGTTTTGCTGCATCGCCATCGGACAAGCCACGGATAAGTTGAAACATGCTTTTTGAAAAAAACGTTTTAATAATTTCTTGTGTAAGAGCATCCGGTTTATTGCTTAAAACAGCGAGTTTAATACCGCGGCTATGCAATACCTCGATTGCATCCTGTATGCCGTCGTATGTATTGGAAAAGCCTGTGCAATCTTCCTTATACTTTGCTACAGCGATGTTGTTAACCTCGCCGGCAAGGTACTGATGCGCCTCGCCAACGATGCGTTCCGACAACACGCGTGAACCGTTTCCTACAAAGAGCTTATACTCGTCTTCTGTACGCAATGGCAGGCCAACTTGCTCCAAAGCATAGTTATACGCACTGGCAATGTCGCCGATGGTATTGACCAGAGTGCCATCCAGATCAAAGAAAACTGCTTGTAATTTATCCATTACTTTCTCCTAATTTAATAATACCGCTACATTATAACTGAAAAAATCAATGTTTTCAAGTTTAATTCGCAAAAGGCTTAATTTGGTCGGCGTGGATGTCGACACTTTGAATACGATTGAAAGGAAAAACAACCAATCGTACATGGCCAAGAATTTGGTTTCTGCTGATGGGACCGATAAGATGACTGTCGTTGCTGCTGGAGCGATTGTCCCCCAGCACATAATAATGACCGTCCGGCACCTGATACTCCGCAATTTCATAATTCGGCTTATGCATAATGTATTCTTCCGGGTAGGTTTCGCCATTGACCGAAAGCAAACCGTTTTCCATTTGCAAAATGTCTCCCGGAAGGCCAACAATACGCTTCACGAAGATTTCGGAACGATTGGGGTATTTGCAAATAACAATATCAAATCGCTTCGGTTCTCCTAAAAGGTAATCGAACTTTGTCGCAATCATAATGTCGTTATTGTGCAAAGTATCTGTCATGGAGTTTCCTGATACTTTGACAGGCTGAAATACAAAAGTATTTATCAAAAAAACAATAAACGCTGCGCTTGCAAAGGCAGAGATCCAATCCAACAATTCTTTTTTCCAACTCTTTTTTGGTTTTTTTCCAAGGCTACTTTTTGTACTTGCAGTATCATCCGTCTGCGCAGTAGATATTTCCTCCTGTTGATCCGCAGCAAGGTTTTTTGTGTCGTTCACTACAGATTTCACCTACCTGTTTCGATGTAGCATATCCATATGGCCAAACACACTTTTAGTTTGTAATAGGCTTAATTTGTTCGGGCGTAGGATCTACACTGCGGATGCGATTGAAAGGAAATACAACCCAACGAACGTGACCGATAATTTGACTTCTGCCTATGGATCCTATGAGATGACTGTCGTTGCTGTTGGAACGATTGTCCCCCAGCACAAAATACTGTCCTTCCGGAACACTGTAATTTTGTATCGTATAATTTGGTCTATTCGTAATATAGTCTTCAGGATAGGTTTCGCCGTTGACTGTAAGCAAGCCGTTTTCAATGCTGATTACATCTCCCGGCAGACCCACAATGCGCTTTACAAAAATTTCGTGGCGATTGGGATACTTGCAGATAACAATGTCGAAACGTTTCGGTACACCTAAGATATAGTCATACTTTGTCGCAATCATAATCTCTTCATTTTGTAGGGTGTCTACCATTGAGTTTCCCTGCACTTTGACCGGCTCAAAGATAGCTGTGCGTATCAAAAAGGCAATTAACAAAGCACCTACAATGGCAACCACCCATTCGAGCAATTCACGTTTCCAGCCTTTTTTTGCTTTTTTATCGGCATTGTCTTTCACAGAAAGATCCTCGTCTTTTTGCAAATCGGGCTGATTGCTTTGTGTATTGGTGTCCAGATTCTTCCATTCATCCATTTAGATTATTCTCCTACTCGTTAAAATACATTTGCATGTAAATATGGCATTGTAACTATTTTGCATTAAATAATGAAACAACGTATTCAATATTATAATACAAGCTCAGTGCAAATTCAAGGAATGCGACTTATTCGAATCCATACACTATAAAATGTTACGAATAAAACAAAGGCAATTGCGATGTTCTTTGCCATATCCACAAAAAAGGGCAAGGGC
>JBHADM010000009.1:0-8851 GCA_041855045.1 Bacillota bacterium
ATACCCAGTGTCATAAACAGCTTGCCAAGCGGCGGATGGCTGGTTTCGTAGGGGCGTATGCCGTGCAGATGTTCATAACCTGTACGTGCATGATAAATCTCGTCAAAATAAGTACTGTTGAACAGGCCGGGCTGCTCCGGAACGGTATTTTGCTCGTCAAATATGCGTAGGGCTTCCTCGGGTTTGGCAAACTCCTCATCCATGCCCTCGTGGGATACAATGCCAACTATGGGATACAGCTCCGCAGCTTGCCCGTTGACATAGGGGCTGCGCACGGCTATCTCCCAAAGGTTGACGCCGGCTTCCTCCGCGCGGATACGCAGATATCTGCCGCGCAGTATCATGGGCTCATGAGAGTAGTTATATTTGCCGTTTTCCTGCATGGTAAAGTTGCTCAGGTATTTCCAACGGAATATCTGCGATTCGCTCAAGTCGGCACGATGGTCGGCCGACCAGTTTTGCATATCGTTACCGGCGGAAAAATATACGGTGCTATAGTTGATACCACCATAGTACAGCACGTTAAAGTCGCGTTCTTCGCCCAGGTCGAGCACGATTTCCTCATTGTCGTTGCTGAAATCGTAGCCGGTTTGAGGTGCCAGCATGCTGCCCAGCTGATAGAATACAAAGAATGCGTAGACGATACAGACCGCCAGCATGATCATTACATCCTTGCGGTCAATTTTAGCAGGAGGCAGATTTTGCTCATCGTCGAGGGTTCTGATAGCAGTTTTCTTTTCGACCGCAGTTTCGGTTGCGACTTCCTTCACATCATGCAGGGTATAGGCATCATATACCGCGAACAGCAAGAGTATGCTGTTGTATATGCTCAGTGCGTTGTTTATCCACAGACTGTCCAAATTCAGGTGCCCTTTGGCAGAGCCGAGCACCAGGGAATTATCCAATACAATGCCGCTGTTGATAAATACGCTGCAGCTGATGAACAGCGCCCAGAGCAACGATTTTTTATGTCTGCTGACGGCATAATCCACAAGGAAGAGCAGCACCGCCGCAAAGAGATACCGCTCGTGCATGCGCATACCCAGGTTGTACACGATGAGCAACATCATTGCCATGGCATAGACAAAGCGTTCCTTGGGGAGCGTCCACACCAATACGGCGCAGAAAGCCACTGCAAATATCGTACTGAGGTTGCCGAACGCCAGGTAACTGCCGCCAGATACCGCCAGCAGCAAAGCCGCCAAAGCATAGAGTATAAACAGGATAACAAAATAGGATTTCGGGCGGCTGTCCGGATCCAGCAGCGCAAGGCCTATGCCCTTTTTGCGGCGCAGCAGCAAGATGGCGGGCACAAGCATAAGCAGCGCAAAGACCGAAAGGAATATGGGGCTGATTACCGTATTCTGCGCCAGCCAGTTGCCGCCGAGTATATAGTAGATATTGGCGGTGTTGATGGTCGCATACTCATAGGAGCCCAGCACCTTTCCATACAGTTCAAGCAGCCAGGAAAAGTTGAGCGCAGAGCCTGCGCTTTGCGGTGTAAATGGAGCAGCCACCGCCATAAAGAGAGCAAGGGAAGCCCCTAAGCCTATGGCTATCTTCTTTAGGCCGATATCCTTTCCGTGTCGTATGAGATAGACCAGTGCTATGGGACCGAATATCAGACCCTGCGGTTTGATAAGGCAAGCCAACACATAGAGGATGATGCCGAAATGTTCCTTTTTTAATGTTAATAGATAGAATGCCAGCGCAATCAACAGGGCAAATACCGCATCTATCTGCCCCCATGCGGCGCTGAGCAGTATCACCAATGGGTTGAAGGCATATAGCATGCTGACAATACAGCCCATACCATTGCCCTTGCTTTTGCGCACAAGACGATAGAGCAGCAGTACAGCAAGCATATCACAGAGTATGGGCACGGTCTTGGTCACCAAGCGCAGCAGACTGTCATCCATGCCAAATTGTGCAAATACGGCGCCGTTTATGCGCAGCAGCCAAAGATAGCCCGGCGGATAGTCGCAAAATATACCGCTGCCGTAGAACCCGCCTATACCATGTTCATGCAGGGCGTTTGCCCAGCCTATGAAGCAGCCCATATCCACCTGATAGCCGTATATGGCATTGGCAATATAGAGGCGCAGCGCAAGCGCAAACACAAAACCGACGGCAAACAGTACACCGGCGCGTTTGTACTCCCCATGGCTGCGGTGCAGCAGCCATAGAGCAAACAATAGGTAGGCAAGCCCTATGAAAAGGAGCAGCCCATGACTGGTTTCACTTTCTGCCGCACTCTTATTCTGCTTTGGTGCCGCATACCAGTTGTCATAGCCCTGCACATCCTCTTCGCTGACACGGGTCAGGCTGATGTCGTCAAAATAGGCGTAACCCTTGCTTTCGCCGCTGTATCCACCCAGGCGGGCGTACACGGTCAGCTTTTTCTGCTCAGGTCCCGTTTTGCCAAACAGCTCGACATACTTCCACTCACCCTGCGTATCGTAAAGCGCTTCGGTAAAGCTGTATACACCCTCGACAGAGAGATTTGCGCCGCGGCCTTCCGTAATACCGCCTGCCATGATATAACCGCTGAGCTTATAGTAGGTGTTGGGCTCCACCTCAACCATCTGTGCAAAGCGGGCATCGTTTGCGCCATTGTTTTTTAAATAGGCGCTGCGTTCACCGCTGTGAGAGATATCTTCGCTCACTGTATATTGCGATACATTGGGCTGCTGGTGATACGCATCGACAAAGAAGGCCTGCGGCAGGGCATTATCTGCCGCAGCCTCAAAGCCGGGATTCAGTATAATATTCTCTTCGGCAACTGCGTTATTTGTGAGGCAAAGTACTGCCAAACACAGGCACAGGAAAGACAGGAGTTTCTTTGGTATTCTTTTCGTATTTATCATAAATAGTGGTTGCGGCATAGTACATTCCGTAGCCTAAGGCAAGAATATTGCAGCCGGCGTAAACAGAGTTGATGAGAAAGTAAGGGGATATGGATATCGAAAAGGGAAATAGCAGGAGATCCTGTGTCAGCAGGAGCGCAACATTATGAAACAGCGTCAATGTTGTAACACAGTATAATATAAAACTACCATGTTTTTTGTTTTTGATAAAGTCTAAAAGGAAAAATGTTACAGCCATATAGAGGTAACGCTCGTGCATGCGCACTGCCGAAACATATATCATAAGTATGCAAAGCGCTACCCACAAGGAGATACGACGAATGCTGCCATCATACAAAAAGTTTACAAACAGAAATACGAATATAAATACAATGCTGAGGGTGCTGAAATGCAGGTATATGGGTTTACAGCAGGCAAGCACCGCCGTCCCAACGGCATAGAGTATGCTGATATAGCCCAGTACATGCTGTTTGGCCACCAATCTTTGCATGGCATTTTTTTCGCCGACAGACAGCAGGGAGCGCAAAATGCCCAACTTTCTGCTTTGACGGACTATGGTGAGCAAACCCAAAAGCGCAAATATTCCGGCGCAGGCATAGGCAAAGTACGGGGACAGCATGGTATACTGGCTGGCGCGGTTCAAGCCCAAAAGGTAGTATAGATTATAGGCATTGAAAGTGCTGTATTGATAGGACGCAAGGGTTTTGGCAAATCGTTCAAACAGCCATCCCACGCCGCCCATCGCACCGCTGAAGGGCAATATGATCAACGCCGAAAGCAGCAGACCTATACCCATGCCCAGCAACGTGCGCAAACAAAATGCACGCAGCATAGTCTTACTCTTGCGCAAGTGCAGAAAGCGCACGAGCAGATATAAGAGCATCAGCGGCGCCGCCAACAAGGGCTGCGGTTTGATGAGCACGGCCAGGAAATACAGGGGAATGGCAAACTGCTCCTTGCTGTTCCACAGCAGCATCAGCGTTGCCAACAGTATGGCGGTGGGCACTGCATCCAGCTGCCCCCAGGCAGCGGAGACAGAGATGACCGCCGGATTGAGCAGATAGAGCATGGAAAGCAAAAATGCTTTGCCGCCGCCCTGTCGCACTTTCACCCAATAGTATATCGCAATGCCAAGCAGCGCATCCACAAGAACGGGGAAAAGCTTGATAAATACGATATCCATAGGTCTGCGCAGGTCGAAGGCTTCGATTATCACACGCGCCATGTACAATATATAAAGATAGGCCGGCGGATAGTCTATGCCGCTGTTTTCCAGATAGACCCTGCCGCCATGACGGAACACATCCGCGCTCCAGCGCAAAAAGGTATTGACATCTGCAATATAGCCGAACACCGCAGAGGAAAGATAGATTTTCAGCGCAAGTATGATGAGCGAAATCACCCAGAACCAGAGTGTGCTGTGCTCCATGGAAAAATTCTTTTTCCAATAATACATTACCCACACACAGGCTGCCAAATACAACGCGGAGAGCAGCAGTATCCAAAGATGATTGGCGCCGTCTTTCTGTGTGAAGCCCGTAAGCTGCGCAGCCAGCTCCTCCTGCCCGCGTGTAAAATAGGGATAGGCGCTTGCGCCGGGGATTTCCGTCAAGCTGATGGCATCAAAATAGGCTGTACCGCTCATGCGGTTTGCTTCGCTGCCCATTTCCAAAAGTATGACCAGCTCGTTTTGGTAGGGGCCGGTACGCCCACGCAGCGCATAGCCCATCCATGCGCTTTCGGTATGACTGTAATACTGTATTTCCGTCGCCTGTTCCTCCAGGTGTATGCTGGCGCCGCCGTAGTTTTGCCCTTCACGCTCGCCCTGTATATGGTCGGCGCGCAGATAGCCCTGCAACAGATAGGCCTTATTCGACTCCACCGGCACACGGATCTCGTAGGCGAGATGATCGGGTTTCTCGCTATGCAGCATCACACTGTAACGGCCGCTGTAACTGAATGCGGAGCTGATTCCGTAATTGGCTTCCGCATAGCGGTCAAACACTTTTGGCGTCACAAAAGACGGCAAGCCCAGCTTGCTATGCTCCTCCATATCTCCGTTTTGCACCAAATTTTGCTCGGCAAAGGCCGTGCTGCAGAGCAACAGCAATAGCATGAGCAGGGAAATCAGTTTCTTTTGCATGGGTATCTCCTAGCGGATAATATATTTGAAACAACCTGTTTACTGTGGATACAATGGAATAACACAGTTTGTCATTCGTAATGTGTTTTTATGGGCTTGTGTGCCCCACCTTGCGATGAATAGGCTTGGTGTGGGGAACAACAAGTGGTAAAGTGTGTGCGGCAATGCTTGCCGCAGCCAAAACAGCGGTCAGAGCGCAGTGCGGCTGCCCTGTGATGGGGAGCTGTCTATGCAATCGACTGCGGGTTATGCGCCTGCGATATCCACAACACCGTTCCGCCCTCTTTTAAAAAGCGGCTTAGATTGCAGGGTTTTGACAAAAACGCGAGCCGCCTCTTTGACAAAACGCCATTTTCAGCGAAACCAAGCCTGTCTATAAACGGAAAACACATTTTTGGATGATTCGATTGCCTGCATATCCAAGCATGCAGTCGAACCGACTTCACTCTGCCTTGCAGTTTTTCAAAAAGCTTTGCCTGTGTACGGGACAGTCGCCAAAGCGGCGCAGGGCTTCCATATGCTCCGCCGTGCCGTATCCCTTGTTTGTATCAAAGTGATAGTAGGGATAGTACTCGTGCAGGCGCAGCATATCGCTGTCCCGCTCTACCTTGGCAAGCACGCTGGCACAGGCGATAGCATAGCTTTTGGCGTCGCCGCCTATGATACCGAATGTAGGAAAGGAAAAACCCAATCCCGTCACGGCATCGACCAGACAGCATTGCGGCTGCGCCCCTTCGGCGGCGCGGCGCATGGCGAGCCTGGTAGCCTGCAAAATGTTTATTTCGTCTATCTCCTGCGGGCTGGCTTTGCCTATGCCCACAAAGAGCGCACGCTCACGAATCTGCGCCGCAATCTCCACACGCGCCTTTTCACTGAGCTTCTTGCTGTCGTCCACACGAGGCAGGGGATTGTCGTAAGGCATGATGACGCAGGCGCATACCACATCGCCCGCCAAAGGGCCTCTGCCTACCTCGTCTATGCCGGCTATACCTTCCATGCCGTACTGTCTGTCAAAATCCATCAACGCCTGTACGCGCGCCCTATACTTTTCTTCTCTTATGCCCATGATGCGCCGACCTTCTCAAAGCTTACCCTGCCGATTTTGCCGCTGCGAAACTCCTCTAATATCACAGCGCAGGCGCGCTCATAGTCGTATATGCCCCCGCGCATCAGAAAGCCTCTGCCCTGGCACAGCGCATCCAGCAGGGCGATTTTACTTTCATAGGTGTTTTCCTTGAGCTTAAAGCGCGCCATCGTCTCAGCCTGTATCGTGTGAAACAGCTCCCACAAAAGCTCCATGGCGAGCTCCTCACTGTTGTATACGGCGTCCTTTATGGTACCTATATAGGCCAAGCGTTGCGCAGATATCTCATTATCCAAGCGTGGCCACAACATGCCCGGCGAGTCCATCAGCTCCAGGTAGGGGTTCACCTTCACCCAGCGATTGCTGCGGGTATGCCCCGGCTTATTGGCAACAGAGGTGATGGCAGCGCCGACCATGCGATTGATGAATGTGCTTTTGCCCACATTCGGCACACCGATGACCATGGCGCGTATGGTTTTTTTGATGCCGCGGTTTTCGGCGCGGGCGATAAACTCTGCCGAAGCTTCACCAATAAAGCGTAAAAGCTTATTTTTGCTTTTGGGGTCGGCATCAAAATCCGTCACGCTTTCACCGTCTTTGCGCAGCTGGTTCAGCCACTGCAGGGTCGCCTCCCTGTCCGCCAAATCCACCTTGGTCAACACCAGCACGCGCTTTTTGTTTTCCACAATTTTCAGCAGATCCGGATTGCGGCTGGACAGGGGTATGCGCGCATCGGCAAGCTCGATGATAAAATCCGCCTTTTTCAGCTGATCGATGAGCAGTCGTTTGGCCTTTGCCATATGTCCGGGGTACCACTGTATATTCATAATGAAGCCTGTCCTCTGTTGATGTATGATATGGGTGATTTGCCCTAATTGCTACTATAATGATATATTATAACAAAATCACAATGAATTTTCTACTAAAACAGAACGATTGTTGCGTTTTTGGGGTTTTGCAGGAAAAATCTGCAAACGGCAAAGGCTCTGCCAACAGGTCAGAGCCCACACTTAAAAGATAATCTGTTTGTCAGTCATGCATAATCATATCATCTTGCTGCTTCCTTGCGGCATTTACCTCTTTGCATACAGGTATTTACCTGCCGGTCATCCAGCAATGGTGCCGCAATACCGGTTATCGTATCACATCATATTTGGTGCTGCGTATGTTGCCGATTTTTTGCAACACATTTCTTTCCAGCAGCGCATTTAATATGCGAAGTGTTTTTGCCTTACCCATGCCTAAATCTGTTTCCAGCTCGCTGCGGGATGCTGCGCCTCGTTTTTCCAATAACTCGTATATTTTCAGTTCGTCCGCATCCAAGGCATCCGTTTTTTTTGTATATATGGGCAGTACTATGCGTACGGAGTGAGGCAGCACATGATATTCGGGCTTTACAATATTTTCGGCATAGGCTTCATTGATGCGGCGAATACCCGTACCGAATTTTTCAATGATGCCCAAGCGCAAGAATACACCGCCCAGTATCGGATTGCGCATAATGGACACCTGTGAATACAGATATTCCTGCTCCGAAATGCCCGACGGCAAGCCGCCGGGAGAGCTTATCTCTATGCACTCCTCAAACATGGCAACACGCACTGCCGCAGCCACATCCCACGTTCTGTGCACCAGTGCATTTGCCAGGGCTTCGCGAAATGCGGTTTCCGGAATCTGCTCCGTTCTTTGACGCCTTGCGCTCTCTATGACCTCATACTGATAGTATTTTCGGTACATTTGTATGGCAGCGTCATATTGTTCCAATACAGACAAGCCGTCCAGCGTTTCTCTATCCGATATCTGGCTGATGGAGTTGCCAAATCGTACAAGGTCTATGCCCGGAAAAGCATTGCGGTCTGCCAGAATCTCCGCGGCTTTATTATAGCCCGTCCCTGCTTCATACAAACCCAAGGTTTTAAAAATATCCATATTTAATTTAGTGATATACAAAGCTGCTTTTAACTCTTTTTCCAGATACTTGAACTGCAGATTCTGTGTGGAAGCCGGCAACTTGTCAAAACTTTGATGCGTGCCTTCCAAAACCAGGCGGTTCAATTCCACCCTGTCTACTGGAACACTTGCTGTGTCGGCACGCTTATAAGCTTTATTTTTATATAAATACGGTTTGTGCACACCCTCGTATACGACAAGTGTAATCGTTCTCTTCTTTTCATCGGGCATAATATCATACCTCGGTACCGGATCCATACTGTCGTTTATCTTGTTTTCAAGATTCAGGCATAGCTCTTTGAGCTTGCCATTCAGACCGACAATCTGCCCGGTATCATCCACGCCGAAAACAATGCGTCCCTTTCCGTAATTCGCATAAGCACTTACTGTTTTTAAAAAGGTATCGCTTATTTTTTCTTTATATTCAAGGTTTCTGTTTTCTCTATCCATACCCTAACACCTTCCTTTTACCATCATAGCAAAAGTCGCGTAAAAATGCAACGTAAACGTTTACGTTTTGTATCGTATGCAACGTAAACTCATTTTTTGATGTTTACGTTGCATAATTTTTGCAACGTAAAGTTTTACGTATCGTTTCGTATGCAACGTATAATGATTGTTCGATGTTTGCGCTGCGGCATTTCTGCGCAAAAAAAGTCCGGCAAAGTGAACTGACCCCCAAAAGTTAGACCAATAATTTAACTTAAGGGGGTCAGTTTTTTATGGCGAAATACAGTTTTGGATTTAAGAATATGATTGTGAAAGAGTATCTAAGTAATAAAGGCGGATACAGATTTCTCGGTGATA
>JBHADM010000010.1:0-28661 GCA_041855045.1 Bacillota bacterium
ATTGTTAAGAAAGCCATTACCCCGTAAGGGGACGGAAACCAGAGCAGAGACGGAAAATGTTTTAGTTGATTGTTAAGAAAGCCATTACCCCGTAAGGGGACGGAAACTTTTCACCGTAGTTTGTGCCGAAACTGTCGAAGTCAAAGTTAAGAAAGCCATTACCCCGTAAGGGGACGGAAACTGTAATAAGTATTATACCAACAACCACAAGTATGCCAGTTAAGAAAGCCATTACCCCGTAAGGGGACGGAAACGTTTATAAACGTCGCCCACTCGGAACTCGAGCTCATAATGTTAAGAAAGCCATTACCCCGTAAGGGGACGGAAACCATCTTCATCCCCCTATCCGCCGCAGCATTCCGGTTAAGAAAGCCATTACCCCGTAAGGGGACGGAACACCAATTACCACACTGAAAAAGCCTGTTTTGCTTAGCTTAACAGGCTTTTTGCTATGCGAAGAGGATTTCCTGCATGCAATATGATATGGAAATGGTTTAATATTTATAAATTTTCTAAATTAAATATTGACGGTTATATGGATATACAATATAATTTGGATTATAAGCATAGATATAAGCATTAATCAACCAACAAGACCCTTGATATTTTGGAGGCGAAAAATGAATATTAAAAAGATAATGGCCAGCATACTGGTGGCTTTGCTGACTCTTGGAATGCTGTCTGCAGCACAGGCAATGGGAGAATGCCCTAATGGTCAGCATAAATGGACACAGTGGGATATACTTGATAACTTCGGTTGTGCTGTACCGGGCTTTGGAGTGCGCTATTGTACCGTATGCGGTAAGCAGGAGTCAGGGGCGACTCCTGCACCGGGACACAGCTGGGGTGGATGGATACAGGATACTGCGCCTACATGTACGCAGTCGGGCAGTCAGCATCGTAATTGCAGCCGATGCGGAGCGACGGATTATGGCGAAATAAAAAGTGTGCCGCATCAGTATACCAAATGGACTGCGATAAAAGAGCCTACCTGTACCGAGTACGGAATACAGGAAGCCAAGTGTATGACCTGTCAACAGAAATTCACAAGACAGATCGAAAAAACCGACCATAGTTGGGGAGAGTGGTATTTGATAAAACCCAGCACCAGCAACAGTGTCGGCATCAGAGAACGGCAGTGCAATGTATGCGGTCAAACAGAGCAGGAAACCTTTTATCCGGAAGGTACCCTGATGCGCGATAATAAGAATAATGATAAAGAGACCGTGAAAAAACTGCAGGAAGCGCTTGCGAAAGAAGGCTTCAAAAGCGGCAGGATAAATGGCAGTTATGGACGGGAAGTGGAGAAAGCGGTAAAGCGGTACCAGGAAAAGGCAGGTTTGAGAGCGGACGGTATCGCATGGCCGGAAACGCAGGATAGAATTTGGCAGCGCACGCCTGTCAGCGAATCAAAAATCGGTCTGAATACAACTGTAACCGGCGGTCAGAAGTCCATGTATAAGGAAGGCGATAGGGTAAAAATATCCTTGTCTATTTTTAACACCGGTACAAAAGATTTAGTAAATCCGCGTATTGAATTTTTTCTTGGCGAGGTCATGATTGTTAAGGGAACGGTGCTGAAGGGGGATTCGGATCGCCCGTTTAAAGCCGGTGACGCTATATTTGATATATTTGAATATACGATTCCAAGTGCGTATGAAGGATTGAACTTTGCGGATCTGCATTTCATAGGCTATGCTTACGATGGAGAGACGGAGGTTCAATCAGAAAAACATACCATCAGCTTGCAGTTTGAACAGGCTGTGTATTATGATCGCCCCCAGGTTCATATGGAACTTGACATTAACGGAAAGAACAAGGATTATTACGAGGAAGGCGATCAGGTAATCATTGACCTGCGCCTAACCAATACAGGCAATACCTACTTAAAAAACCCTCATATAGACTATTTTATAGACAACTCCTATCCCAGTGCAAACAGTGGTCTTGTACTGGAGGAAACAAGGCGTATGCGGCCCGGCGGTGAATTACAGGGGAAATATACCTATACGATCACCAGAGCGGATGCAGAAAATGGCATGGCAACCTTTGGCTTTGCCGGCTGGATGGATGAGGATATCTCGGGTATTCCGCAACGCTATTCAGATGTGGAGTATGTGACGTTTAGGGTACGCAAGCCCAACCAGTATTTGGAGAGTACGCAGGTCAGCCTGATGGCGGCAATTGTGGAAGGAAAAAAGGAAAGCTATGTAGAAGGCGATAAAATAGCTTTTGAACTGATACTTCAGAATACCGGAGAAATTCCAATCATTTATCCTCGTTTGGAATATTTCTATGGCGCGGAATATTCGGGCGGGGGCATATTGATAGAGGAAATGCCTGGCGACAGAGAAATTGGTACAATGCGAAGCTCCTATACCTATACCGTAACCCATGCGGATGCCGAGAATGGCCTCACTACCCTGGGCTTTATTGCCAGTGTGCGGGATGTGCAGGATACTATGACGATACACTCCAATCCCGTACTGTTCTCATTGCCTGTGCAGAAGGAAGCGCCGGAAAGGTTTTCATATCCGCATATTATTATCGATTCCTATATCGTTAAGGGAAAAAAGGACTTTTATTTTGCAGGCGATACGGTTGAGATGGAAGTGGTTTTCCACAATGCCGGAACAATAGATTTGCGCAGTCCGCGTATAGAGTATTATGTGGGCGCTTCAAAAGAGAGCGGAAACAGTGAACTAATCCTCGAAGATCCGGAATTTCATTTCTTGCAGGGAATGAAAATGAGAGGGCACTTTAACTATACCATTACAGAGGAGGACGCAAAAAAGGGTGCTGTTATGCTGGGATTTACAGGGCGGGCATCCGACTGGGATAACAGCTATTCCATGTCGCTGCGCACATATGAGATAACGACGACAGAGATACTGCCCGTCCATAAAAAAGTTCTCAGAAGGCCTGTAAATCCGGATCCAAATCTTGTGCTGGTGGCAGATTACCGTGGCTATGAAGTGAAGGATGCCTATTCCGAAGGAGATATCCTCACCTTCCGTCTGGAGCTGAAAAATACAGGAGGAGGCAAACTCAGAGATTACAAATTGATGTACTTTAAAAGCGGTCTGAAACGTCCTGAAACTGTAGCGCTTTCTTCTGCCACTGATGGCAACGCACTTCTGCATTATGCTAATTATTTTTATACCGTTACAGAGGCAGATGTGAAGAATGGAAAGATAACACTGAACTTTGCTGCCCGTGCGAGCAATGAAAAAGGGGAGTGGATTGATTCCAATCCTGTAGTTTTCAATATACCAACAATAAAGGCATATAGTAACCTTTGGGATAATGTACAGCTGGAACTGGGCGTCACTCAGGTGGAAGGAAATAAACCGTCCTACCATGGAGTACCTACTGCATTTAAAGTCGGTGATAAGCTGACCTATCAAGTGACTCTGAAAAATATCGGCCCGCTATATCGTGTGTGGAATCCGCAAATCACCTGTACACACGGAACAACTTCCTCCGGCCCGGAAGAAGTGATTGTGGCAGAGAGCGAAAGCGCTATGGAAGTCTTTACAAGCATGCATAAACGCTATACCTATACCGTTACACAGGAAGACATGGAACGGGGTTTCGCTGCATTCACCTTTGTCGGCAGTGCGGAAACCGATGCAGGCAGAATATATTCCGATGTAGCATCTGTACAGCTGATCATTCAGCAGGAAGGTGTTGCAGAAGGAGAAAGAAAAGCACAGATTGCCTTATCGGGAGGTATCAGCAGAGGGCGTAAAGCAGCCTACACTGATGGGGATGAAATTGTTTTTGAATTGGACTTGAGGAATGTAGGCGATGTTGAATTGCAGGGAACGGTACTTGAGGGGCATGTTGGAAAAAGAACCATAAAATTTTTTGAAGACAAGGATAGGTATTTTGAAACGGGGGTTTCAATGGGCGCTTATCAGAGTTTCAAAATAAAGCGTGCCGACATCAAAGGGGATTCGATTGTGATTACTTTAAATGCCTATGCATATGATGAGAACAGAAATCGTGCAGACAGCAACATACTTACATTTACATTACCGATTACAAAACCCTAACCTGTGTTTTGCCGATCGGAGAGCTCCCGGAATAATACATAAAAGATTCTATTGAATCATATGAAAGGTATGTTTAAAGTGGAGCATGCTGTCAGAAACATACAAAAATAGGAGGGCTGTAGTCAGGAAAAATACAGCTCTCCCTGTAGAATGCCGCTGCACAGACAAAACCATGAAAGGAAGAAGCCGATGAAAAAATTTCTTTTGATTTTATTACTGCTCTCGCTCTGCTTTGCCTCCGCCGTCGCGCAAACGCGTGAAGCGGCCATACTGCTGGAAGGAGAGGAAGAACGGATAGAGGAAACACTCTATCAGAGCGGAATCGGCATTTATTTTTGGTATGATGCTGAAATGATGGAAGTGGACGAAAGCATGTCCGAGAGCGGCAGCAGCCTGATTATTGTCCCCACTGAGACAAGGGAACCGATTTCCCTGGAAATTATGAAAACAGAGGCGATTAATATGCTTCCCTGGAAATTTCTGGAGATGAACGCGGCACCGGGAACCGAGTATACGGTGGAGAATACCGAAAATGGAGATAGTATCCACTGGTTTACAAAACTTTCGGAAACAAACAAGAACATAGAGAAACGCTACTATGCAGTGGATGGCAAAGGGGACTCGCTGGTGGCAATCCTTACCTGTCCCGCAGATGTCGAAGGCTGGAACGCCCGTTTTCATCGCCTGATACAAACCATAGGCTTTGGGGAGGCACATCCGAAAGCCCTCAAAGCGCTTTGGGCGGAGGAAGCGCAGCTTACGGAAGGCATGTACGATAGCTTTATTGCCTACGAAGGGGAAAATGCGGCCTCTGTGGTATTTTATGCAGAACATCCCCTTTCCGGTATACGTTTTATGCATCTGGAGCATGATATAAATGAAAACGGAGAGATGCACTTTGACGAAAAAGTAGTCTATACACAGAATACACTGACACCCGAACGCCCGCTGCTCGTGCAGCTGGTATTTTACGGAGATATGCCTAATAACGGTATCAGCTTTGTGGATGCCCAAGGCATCGTACACAGCTGTGCGTTATCCGTAAGCGGTGAAGACGGATCTCTGCAGCTGATTGTGTATAAATAAAAGAAGCGACACACAAAAGGAAATGCGCCGTGGCACATTTCCTTTTGTGTATGGATAAAGCCCTTAAAAGGGATTGATTACACAGGCAATAATCAGAATACAATTCATAGTGTGTAAGCAGATTGAAGAAAAGCATCCCTGCAAAGAGATGTCTGGCTTATCTTCATATACAAGGAATGTGCGTGACTGCACATTTCCTTGTATGGAGCAATCCCACTACAGAATGCTTTAGCTCTCCGCTGTCTCGGAGGGGATAAAGTACAGCGGGAGTGTGACGTCTGCCGCCTGCAGTTCTATAAACAGCGTTTCGTTATCCATCATGTAAACGGTGATGGGATCCAAGTCATTTGGGAGGTCTATGCTCAGCTTGCCGTCCGAAAAACTGAAAGGCCCTTCAAAAGCGAGCTCTTCCTCACCAAACTGCACATTGACGCTGGCGCTGGCGTCATCAATGCTTAGTGTGCCGTGCAATATGCCCTGTCCAACGGAAGGATAATCCTTCGCTTCGACAAGCAGACCATCCGCAGAAATCTTGCTGAGCCGCCATTCGCCACGGAAAGCCTCTGCACTCTCGGCAGGCACAGGCACGGGAGGCACTTGTCGGCCAAATACCATCAAACCCACAGGTGTATCCAGTTTGAGCAAACCGTCTTCCAGCTGCATACTTGCAGTTTCACCACCGGATAACATGGACAGTTTACCGTCCTTGTTTTCCCAGGTAAAGGGATTGCTGTCTTCCTTTTTGCTTTGCGTATGTATGTTGATAGCTTCACCGCTGCCGTCTGCATGGAAGCGGAGCAGCAATGTCATGCCGTTCATGGCAGGATTCTCCGGCTGGCCATTTCTGTTCGCATGGAGCAGATACCAGTCTCCCTGGATATCCTCTTGGGCAAAGCCGGACATCAGACTGAAAGCCAGGCAGAGAGTTAATAAAATGGCTATTGATTTTTTCACTTTTTCTTCTCCTTAATTCAAGTAAAATAAGATGTTTTTGTGCCTGAATATGATCGTTCAAAAATGCAAACGATTGTTGTATTATACCATAAAAAGTGATTTATCTCACTCCGTGTCAAAAAAATGTTGCTTTTGATAGGCGATGTGCGCCTGTTTTTGCCGTATCAAATAAAGACAGTACGCTATCCAATAATGGTAAAAAACGGTTACACAAGCTCACATGCAAAATCAGCTGGAGGCTTGCGTAGATATCATGTTTTTTTGATGCTGTGGTTTTATCATAAAAAAACCACAGCCAAGCTGTGGTCAACGCCATCCAAATGCAAACAGCGTCAGCACAAAATATACTGCATTGCAAACGGAAAAGAACAAAAATAATATGCTTTTAAAACAGCGGAACAATCCAAAGAAATGATAGCTGAACAACGCCGTTGCCACAATATGCGCTCCGCCCATATCCGTGTGGGACACATGGCTTAGCAGTGTGAGCACCAAATAGCATATAAATATGATAAGCAGCTGTATGCATCTGCGCTCTATAGCCTGTTCCTGTTGTTCCTGCGCGTTGTTTTTATAGTAATAATGAATCTGCATTGTCAATCACCTCAAATCCATTATATCGCAAAATGTTTTTTACATGGGGTGATTTATAGGACATTACATGCAGCGTTCCTCGTTTTGCGGAATCACTGTAATGCCTATGGATTTTTGCGCCAGGACATGGGGGCGCGCCTGAAATACGGCGGGGTCGGGCTGCTCGCCTTTGAGCCACTGCACCAGCGCGAGCGGCACATTTGCGCCGGCAACATGGCTGAAGGGGTAGCCGCCGCCAAAGCGCGCGTTCATTTCCAGCACATAGTATTTGTCGTTTTTGGCAAACACGTCCACATCCAGATTGCCTATGTGCTGCATGCTCTTGCTCAGTCGCTCCCCGAGGGCGCGCAAATCCGCATGATCCAGGGTTTCTGCCAGATCGGTTTCGCCGCTGCGCATAGCAAGCTTTTTCTTGACGATGGTATTTTGGTACATGCCCTGCAGGTTGTTGATAACATCCAGACCGTATTCCTGCCCCTCTATCATCTCCTGTATCAGCACGCTTTGCGATTCGTCTATTCGGGACTCATAGTGCAGAAAACTGTGCTCTACGCTGCGCTTGGTTTTTTGACAGAATATGCGCAGCTCTTCCTCGTTCTCGGCTATATACACTGCCATGGAGCCCATACCGAAGCGAGGCTTTACAATCAGGGGATAATGTATCCTGCCTGCCTGCAATGCCTCCAATGCGGCATCTACCGACAGAAAGCTGGCGATGGTTTCAAAGCCCTGCTCTTTGAGGTGCAGATGGGTTTGCCATTTGTCGTTGCATATGTTCACACAGCGCTCGGAACTCACCAGCAGGGTCACGCCTATGGCGTCAAACGCCGCTCTGTGTTTTGCCAGTATGCCCAGCTCCACATCAAACAGCGTGAGCAGGGCGTCCACCTTCTGCTCCTTACACAGCGCAAGCAGTGCGGGTATATAATCCTCTTCAAAGGCCTGCGGCAGTATGAAGGCGCGATCGGCGCAATGGTAGGCGGTGGATACGATGGAGTTGTTGCTCACCAACACCAGCCCCTCGCCTGCCAGCGCTTCCCGAAAATAGTCCACAAGGTAGCTGCGGCGCCCCCCGGAAGTAATCAGTATATTCATAGTTTCTCCATGAAGTTCACACTCTTGTCACGCAGCAGAGCCATGTCCGATTTGCGGTAAACATAGGGCGGATTGTTGATAAAGCAGCTGTTAAAGCCCATGGTATAGCCGCCTATGCTGTGGATCTCGAGCAAATCTCCCACTTGGCACTGCGCTTCGTTGGCGAGCTTAAAAAAGCGGTCGTTCTCCATGCAGGTGGCGCCGGCAAGCACCTGTAGGGCAGGTTTTTCCTCTCCTGTGGCGTGCAGGGTGTAGATGGGCTTGCGATGGGTCATAAAAGGGTCTATGTGCAGTATGGAACCGTCGAATGTGGCCACCATGGTATCGCGCATGCGGCGCACATTGAGCACGCGCGTGTGGTAATCCACAGCCTGTGAAAGCAGCGATACGCCTGGCTCCAGTACAAGCTCTATGTCGTCTAAATTGATATGCTCGTCGATGCCGTCAAAAATGGCGTTGGCATAGTCGGCAAAGTTGGGGCGGGCGCGCATGAAGGCTTCCGGCGCATAGAAAAATCCGCCGCCTATGTTGAGATAGGCATTGCGCAGCGTAAACTCCTTGAGCAGCCTCGCGCCTGTGGAAGCCAGCGTGCGGAACACTTTCAGCGAGCGGCTGACCGTACTGTAATGCATGTGCAATCCGCGCGGCTCTATGCCCATCTGCCGCAGATAATAGATGGCGATCTGCAGATCCTTGTTTTCCATACAAAAACCAAAACGGCTCACTTCCTGTTTGGCAGTGGTTTCGTTGGGGCATATGCTTTCCAGGTCAAAATTGACGCGCAAACCGACCTTTAGCTTATAGGGCTGCAGGTACTTAATGTTGCGCCTCATCATGGCGATTTCTTCAAAATTGTCTAAGTTTACGGTGCTGCCGTTTTGCAGAGCAAATATCAGCATCTCTTCCGATTTTTGCGGCCCGTTGAATATGATTTCCTCCGGTTTGAAGCCGTGTGCCATGGCAGTGAGGTATTCGTCGTCCGACACCACCTCGGCCAGCATACCCTCCTCTTTGGCAAGCAGCATGCAGTCTTTAAAGTGATTGGTTTTGACGGAATAACCCAGGCTTAGATTGCGTACGCGAAAAAAGCTCTTTCGTATCAGCTTTACCGTATCGCGAAACATCGTATCGTCTATGATATAACAGGGTGTTTTATAGTCTTGCATAACAGGCCTCCAATATTTTTTTATTATATCATAATTGATTTTTTTTAACAAAATAAAAAAACCGGCATACAGATACTCCGTCCTAAATGATAGGAGAAGGCACTGCGTCAAAACTGCCGGTGTATACGATTATTTTTGTTTGCGCCCGAAATGCGCGGCTTTTATACTACCTGTTCTGCAAATCAAAACGATCGAGGCTCTTGAGTAAAAGGCTGCCGAGTATAAACACCACAAGCAATTCGCCAAAGGCGACGGATACAATGGTGGGCAGCAGGGGAAACTGCAGTGCAAAGTGCAGCATGGCGCCTATCAGCAATCCGTTTATCACAACGGGGGATAGCATGGCTGCCAAAATATTTCTACGATAGCGGTAGGTGAGTATGGCGGCGATGAGTGTGGCAAGCGAACCTACCACCACATCAATGAGTCCTGCCGGACTGAACAGATTGCTGATTACAACACCTATAAACAGCCCGGGCACGGCCTGGGGTAAGAGTATGGGCAGCACTGTCAAAGCCTCCGACACACGAAACTGCACATTGCCGAAACTCATGGGGTTGATAAGCGTCAGCGCCACATATATAGCGGCAATGATGCCGGCAATCGTCAGGTTGCGTGGCGATGGCATGTCCGCAATCGTCATCGGCTTTGCAATATTTTTTATGTTCCAAAAATGTTTGAAATTCATCCGATTCTCCTTTGATAGTTGTGTATTAAAAAAGTGTTTTTATTGCAATATGTTCGCAGACTCCTATCCAAATAACGGCACGGCCGGAAAAAGGGGCAATATCCCAAAGCCTGCTGGGTGACTAAAATCAAATAGACACAGAAATATTTTCCGATTTTTTATATCTTACTTGTCACCGTACTGCGAAAACAAGACCCTCACTTGGCGCATATGAGGTAAAGCCCTAAGCGCAAATCAGAATGCAGTATGGGAGTGCAGAGGCTCTTCTGCAAAGTGACGAAGTGTTCTGGGCTGATATATTCGATCGTTTGTTCTAAAGAATATCGCTCTTTTTGTATTGCAATAAAACAGAAAAAAACGAGCAGTATCTGCTCGTTTTGAATGACTATATGATGGTGCAGACTTGCGCGCATCTGAAGCAGATGCAAAAATATGCTTGCTTATGGACGCAATGCTTAGGCCTGCTCTACGGGATAAACGCTTACTTGCTTTTTATCTCTGCCCTTGCGCTCGAATCTTACGATGCCGCTTACCAGAGCAAACAGTGTGTCGTCCTTACCGAGACCTACATTGTTGCCCGGATGGAACTTTGTGCCGCGTTGACGAACCAATATATTGCCTGCCAACGAAAATTGACCGTCGGCACGCTTGGGTCCTAAACGTTTGCTTTCGCTGTCGCGACCGTTACGGGTAGAACCCGCACCTTTTTTACTTGCAAAAAACTGCAAACTCAGCTTTAACATAATTGTCCTCCTAGATTGATAAATTGTGGGTATTCCTCTGCTAAATCTTTCATACCCTGCTGCAGTACTTTTAATATGATCTGACAGTCGTGCATGGTATCGGGGGATAGGTTTTTGGGAAGATTGGCGCGGATTGTTGCCGATTCCTCATCCACCATGACCTTTGGTACCACTCCTGCAATCGCTTCCAAAGAGTTGATGCAGGTGCTTACCTGTGCGCTGACGGCAGCGCATACGATATCGTAGCCTGCCCTGGCGTAGCCGGCATGTCCGGCACTTTCAAACCCTTGCAGCATGCCGTCACGCTCATAAAAAGTAATGCGTGTCATTATGCTTCTATTGAAGTGATTTCTACTTGAGTGTATTTTTGACGATGGCCGCGTGTACGGTGATAGTCTTTTTTGCTCTTGTACTTGTAAACGCGAATTTTTTCGCCTTTTACTTCCTTCACAACTTTGCCTACTACCTTTGCGCCGCTTACCAGTGGGCTGCCAACGGTAACCTTACCTTCATCACCAAGCATCAATACGTCAAAGCTTATGGAAGAGTCTGCCTCTGCATTTACTCTGTCGATAAAAATGGTTTCGCCTTTAGAAACCTTGTACTGCCTGCCACCAGCTGCGATAATTGCATACATGATTGGGGCACCTCCTAAACTTATTAGCCAAATTCTGAGGTTGCACCTATGTGCATTGTCGACCTCATTTGAGCTTTACCTATCAATTTTACCACAGTACTTCCATTTGTCAAGAAAAATCCACAGACAACGTGATATGCGTCAGAAACAATGCACAACATGGAGCTATCTGTTTTAGAGAAGAGACGGGATAAACCAAATACAGAACCATCCATCAAAAAATCGTACAAAGCCGTATCGGAATCGCTGCGATAGGGGCTTTGTACGAAAGGGAAAGCATTGTGCATTCTAATGATGCAAAATACTTTGTGCCGCTTCATATGTGGTATTAGAGTATGTATTCGGCCTTTGCCTGCGGGGCATCCTGCATCTCCTGTGCTTTTTTCTTATATACTTCTTCCTGGTTGCCCAATACGGCGTAGCTTGCAATCTTGCTCTCCTCTACACCGGGCTGGTTGAAGGCGTCGATATCATACAGTTCGCCCATGTAAGCGGTAACCATCTGGAAGTAGTAGAGCAGCTGGCCGATGGTGTGGGCATTTACTTCAGGCAACACGATGGTTTGGTTGAGTCTGCCGCTGCGCACCAGCGCATAAGCGGTGCCCTGACGTTCGGCTTCAATGAGCTCGTTGAGGCTCTTGCCGCCCAGGAAGCTCACGCTGGGGAACTCCTCGCAGCCATGCGGGATGGGATATGCGTTGCGAAAGTTTTCAACCTTCAGCAGGGTAATCACCTTGTCATAAGGGCCTTCGGTATAGAGCTGCAGCTGGCTGTGCTGGTCGGTTACGCCCAAAGACTTGGTCGGCGTTTGACCTACGTTGACAGGCATGCCCTTGCGGGTGACATTTTTACCCAGGCTCTCTGCCCAAAGCTGGCAGAACCAGTCGGCAATATACTTCAGGCTGTCGGCATAGGGCATCATCACCTGTACGTTGCAGCCCTTGTCCTCTATGCAGATGTATTGCAGCACGGCCTGCAGCAATGCAGGGTTTTTCCACAGCTCATTGCTTTTGCAGCGGGCGTCCATGTCGGCTGCACCGGCCAGGAGTCCGCGTATGTCTATGCCGCATACCGCAGCGGGGAGCAGTCCTACTGGGCAAAGTTCCGAGAATCTGCCGCCCACGGAGCCGGGGATATAGAATAGACGGAAGTTGTTATCCTTCGCCATCTTGATAAGGTTGCCGCTGTGCTCGTCGGTGGTGGCTACAATATGGCGTGTCCAATTATCGCCTACGGCTTTCTTGAGCAAATCGCTGATGATGAGGTATTGGCTCATGGTTTCGGCGGTTTTGCCAGACTTGCTGATCACATTGAAGCAGGTTTTTTTGATGTCGATGACATCCAACAGCGCCAGCATGCGTTCGGGGTCGATGTTGTCTTCTACATAAAACTTCGGACCATTGCGTTTTTCGGCGCTGAGCTCATTGTAGCGCATATGGTTGAGAGCCTGCTGTACGGCAATGGGGCCGAGCGCGGATCCGCCTATGCCCAATACTACAAAGGTATCAAACTCTGCGCGGATTTCCCTGGCTGCCTGCTCGATGTCTGCCACAATCTGCTCTTGGTTGTAGGGGGATTCCATCCAGCCCAGCCAGCCTGTACCGCGTTTTTTTTGTACAGCTTCGCCCGCCATTTTAGCCGCTTTGGCAAAGCCGTCTATTTGTTCGCTGTCCACGCCGTAGTTGTATCCGATAATATCTGCCATCATATTGTTGATGTCAATACGTATCTGCTGATTCATAACCGATCTCCTAAATATATTAATATCTTTTCAATTTAATTATAGCACACTTAGCGGGGGAATAAAATATTGTATTTCGCTCTAAGTTTTGCTATTATAAACAAAAAAGGAGAAATATGTATGGCAAAGAGAATCGGCATTTTAACCAGCGGCGGCGACTGCCCCGGTTTGAACGCAGCCATCCGCGGCGTGGTAAAGGCGGCTTATGCCAATCTGGATGCCGAGATCGTCGGCATCATGGACGGTTATAAGGGTCTGATAGACGGTGATTACCAGGAGCTTAACCCCGGCAAGTTTTCCGGGCTGCTGACGCTTGGCGGCACCATATTGGGTACGGCAAGAACGCCTTTCCGCAATATGCGCGTAATTGAAAAAGACAATGTGGATAAGGTTTCCGCCATGAAGGAAAACTACCAAAAAATGAGGCTGGATTGCCTGATTACCCTTGGCGGAAACGGCACGCATAAAACGGCGAATATGCTCAGCAACGAGGGTTTGAATGTCATTGCCCTCCCCAAAACCATAGACAACGATATTTACGGAACCGATTTCACCTTCGGCTTTCATTCCGCTGTGGAAGTGGCGACCGATGTCATAGACAAGGTGCATACCACAGCCGCCAGCCACGGCAGATGCATCATCGTGGAAATCATGGGCAATAAGGCCGGTTGGCTTACGCTCTATTCCGGCATAGCCGGCGGCGCGGATGTCATACTCATACCCGAAGTGCCCTATGATATCAAAAAAGTAAGTAAAATTATCGATAAACGCGCCAAGGAGGGTAAGGGCTTTACCATTATCGCCGTCGCCGAAGGCGCGTTGAGTGTGGATGAGCTGGCAATGAAAAAAGAAGAACGCGTCAAACACTTTGCCAAAAACCCGTATAAAACCGTCAGCCATCGTATTGCCGAGCAGCTGCGGGAGCTGGTTGGCGTGGAAGCCCGCGCCGTCGTGCCCGGCCATGTGCAGCGCGGCGGTACACCCTGCGCCTATGACCGCATACTCAGTACGGAATTTGGCGTATACGCCGCCAAGCTGATTAAGGCGAACACCTATGGTACGACCGTTGCCTTAAAGAACGGCGAGATTACCCACAATCTCCTATGCGACGTGGCGGGCAAACCAAGCCCCGTGCCAAATAACCACCACATGCTCCTCACTGCCAGACAGATGGGCATCAATATGGGGGATTGATCCATATTCACTTGATAACAATAAAAGAACGCAGAAAACTGCGTTTTTTTATATTAGTAGAATACTCTTTTTGTTCGCTATCTTACTTGCCCAATCCTCTGCTCCTTACGGGCGGACAGCATGTCCGTCAGCACGGGCAGGAATAAAAAGTAAATGTGCATGGCCATGCGGTTGCTGGAGTCGCCGTCTCCTATGCGCAGCGGGGTGATGCGAAACAGCATAAGTAGGTACATGGCAAGGAAAAAAGCAATGCTGTACAAATACACAAATTTTGCCTGCGCTTTGTTTTGCACAAAGGGATAAAACAGGGGTATCAATGCAAACAAAAACCAATGAAAGCCGTATTGCCCGATAAACAGGAAGTTGGTTTGGAATACCAATAGGTTTAGGGAAGAGCGGTCTTGCTTCAGTATAAACAGAGCAAAACCCAGCGTCAAAGCACCGGCAATCACCATGTAGTGCATATGCGCATATATAAAGCGAAAGAACTTATTTTCAGACAGCTTTTCTTTTAATATTATAATCGCATATACGGCGATGCAAAGCGCTTCTACCGCGGCGCCGCGTCCGAATGTCCAGAATATACTGCTCTGATCAAAATCGCTGCGAACGGAGTATATCACAAAGGACAGCGTGGCGACGATAATAAACAAATGGGCGGTCTGCAGCTCCTGTTTCCGTTCTATTTTCAGCAACGGTAAAAACAATAGAGCTAAGGCATAAAAGAAGAGATTTTCGATTCTTGCCAGCATGGCCAGAAAAATAAGCGCAAATGCCAAAGATAAAAAAGCGGAACGCTGCCATTTTTCCTGCAAAAACAGGGATTGAAACAGCATAAACAACACGCTTGAAAGCAGTCCCAATGCCACATTGTTGAGCACGAGCGCAAAGCCCAATATCATCATGGGGCTACTCAGCATATACAGAAGGGACAGCGCGTAAGAGCATTTTGTCCCTTGTGCACGCCGTAAGCCTGCAGCTGTGAACACAATAATGCAGCATAGTCCGCAAACGCTCAGCAGATTCGGCAATGCAAAATAGTAGGGCAACCCTATCAGCTTGGATAAGGCATATACCGGCACATGGATGAAGGAATAAGACAATATGGTCGAGAACATCTCCCACTGTTTTCCCTGTAAAAGCGCAGAGGTCTGGTACAGCTGTCCGACGCTGTCGGTGGATATGATGTACAGCGGTTTTAAGGAAAATAAAATGATTGCGCAGATATTTATACACAGTACGGCTGTGCTGCCCTTTGTCCATACCGCCTTTGTATGGGTTTTCTCCTGTTTATTGGCAAAGAACAGACCGGCGCACAAAATCACAATTAGGGCAGTGGCGATCGAAAACAGATGGATGGCCATGCCTGACATCAGTACGAACGAAAAAGCCAAAAGATATGCACTCAATCCCAATGGCCACAGCAGAGCCAAAAATTTAGTATAGCCAAGCTTGTTTTTATAAGGCAGCAGCAGTATGCATCCCAGCATGGCAAAGAATATGCTGACAGCCAATTGCTTGAAAGGGTAGGCGGCAGCGGTATCGCTGTTTTCTTCCAGTGCAAAAGAAATGCTTACGAGCATTGGTGCTGTGTTCAAAAAGCCGGCTTCCGTGTCGGCATCGGCAGGTTTTGCCTGCAGCAGGCTTTGCGGAAATGCGTAGAGCCTGTTTTCATAGGGAAGCAGGTAGTAGTTTTGTTCCGCGCTCAGGACGAATTTTAGGGTATAGCTGTCCCTTGCAGCGTTGACAAAGGATAGTGCATGCCCCGGTTGCTTGTCCAGCATTTCTGCCTGTTCCGGGGTTAGCGGCAGCAAAGGCATCGTTTCAAAGCTTCTGGCAGAGTGTATTGCCTTATAAGGCACAAAATTATCCAGCAAACGCTGGGTGCTGACAAGATGTTTGTCCTCTAAAGGATGGACAGCCTCAAAAAATAAATAGAATTTATCTCTTGCGTCCGTGGTTGGACTGTCTTGCATGACCTTGTCGGAACGCATGGAGTTAAAGTATATGCCCTCTTTGTGTCGATATTGTCCCTGCCGTACCGTCATTTCGTTAAACAACAGAAGATTTGTCGCAATGCTGAAAAGCACCAGCACCACGAACGCGCGCTGCAGCCAAAGAAATCTTCCCATATAGGACAGCGCAATACAGCACAGTGAAAGCACTGTAAACCCGGCAAATGCAAACATTGCTTTTCGCTGCGAAAAACCCAGATGATAACGTATGGCAAGGAAGGCAAAAAGCAGTATAAATAACGCAATTGCAATGTGCATTAACAGTTTTTTATGCCTCATGTAGCTTTCCTCCAAACTGTATGATGGATTTGCCTTGTTTTCCCAGTATAATCAATCCGAGCACGGCACAGGCAATGTCTAAAACAAATATCATCAAACGGAACGCAAGCATAATCAAAAGCGCAGTTTCCGCGCCGAATCCACTGCTGACCTGTGCAAAAATCAGGCTGTCCTGTACGCCTATCCCGCCCGGTGCAAAGAGTGCCAAAAATCCGGTCGTCATAGATATCATGCAGATGACGGCGATTTGCAGAGCTTGTAGAAAATCGGGAATATCGCTGATGGATTGGCTTAAAAAGGCAAGTGATACGATATACACGCCGTAGGCCACGAAATACCAGGACTGCGCCTTTACAACCAAGCGCAAGGATATGCCGTGGTTTTGAATTTGTTTTTTGCTGAGTTTGTTTGCCAAATAAATGATGAAATCCAATAATTTGGGAGAAAGCAGCAGACATGTCAGGTAGACGGCGATCAGCAAAAGGCTGAGGGGCAGCCGCAAAGCATGATTGCTCAGCGTGAAGCCCAGATAATAGACGCCGGCAAACAGCAAGGGCGTGGTGATGTTCAGTATTAATAAAAGCAGGTTGGAAAACAGTGTTTTGGATACAGAGAAGCCCTTTTTCAGCATGGCGTTCATCAGTATGCTGTAGCTCCAGACCTTGCCGGGCACATATTTGAACACATGGGCAACATAGTATATACCAAAACTTTCGCGTGGGCTTAAACTGTCCAGGCTGCCGAAGGTATGGCGCAGTATGCTGCGGTATACCGCCACAATCAGCATATAGTGCAGAAACATAAACAGCAGGCTGAGCGGTAGTTTGTCCATCTTCGGCGCAATGCTAATCTGAGCTAAACTGCTGATATTCTGTTGTATCTGTCGATACAGATAGTAGAACAGCAGCGCAATAAGCAGCAGAGAGAGCAGCTTAATGAATTTCTTCTTCATGATAAATATGCTGCAGTTTGTCGTTGTCGATGATATCCATCCACATCGCCATGCCGTTGAACAGGAAGCTGCTGAGCAGCGAGGTCACAAAGCCGAAATACGTGCCGTTGGAAACGCTGTGGCTGCCCAAGCCGGAGAGTATGTAAGCAAAGAAATACAGGGACGCCACAAAGCCGACCGCGCCCAGAAAATAAAACAAGCTGATGGGGTGGAAGTCGGTGATAAAATATTTTTGCCAAATGCGCTTTACAAAGCCCTTGAGCAGCAGCATCGACACCGTGGGTATCACCTTTTTGATGCGCATTTTGCTCTGCTCGCCTATCGCATAAACAGGCTTGATAGGCACTTCACATAGGCTGCATTTATGAATGTTCAGCTTAATCAATATATCGTTGGGCACACCGTAGGTGGGGTAGATTTTATCCAGCTCCAGCTTTTGCAATGCACGCAAAGAGATGGCGGTATAGCCTGTCTGGGTGTCGCTGATAAACCAGTAACCGCTGGCGATTTTGGTGAGTGCGGACAGTATGGAGTTACCGAAACGGCGCTTCCTGGGTATGAGTCTGGAAGCCGATTTATGCGAAAGTCGGTTGCCCTTTACATAGTCTATTCTATGCTCTATAACAGGCGAACAGATGGATTGCAGTTCTGCGGGATCCATCTGCGCATCTCCTGCCATGACGGCGGTACAGTCTATATTATGGTTTCTGCACCAGAGATAGCCGGTAGCGATGGCGCCGCCTACCCTGGCGTTTCTTTTATGCTCTATCAGTACAATACGATCCTCGTCGTTGTCGTTTACCACCGTAAAAGGAGTCATATTGCGCTCCTCTTCCTGAAACATTTCACAGGCGACGATGTCGGCTTGGTTGAAGAAGGTTTTTTCAATTTTGCGGTTTGCTTTGGGTATGAAAACGCCCTTTTCGCCCCTGGCAATATAGCCTTTTACAATCTCGGCAGTCCGGTCTGTGCTGCAGTCGTTTACCACAATAATCCTGTCTACAAAGTCGGGCATCGTGTCAATGACAATTCCAAGCTGTGTTTCTTCGTTATAGGCCGGCACCACAACGGCAATGGTTTTATTATTTAGCATGCTTGTACTCCTTAGAATATTTCAGTAATGATTATAACACAGTAAGGGGATGAATGCGATATAAGGGGATAAAATCTTTGCTGGAAATCAGCAGGATGGTTTGCGTGAACAAAGGAAAAACCGCAGAGGCAAGCTCTGCGGTGTGTCTTTTATTTTGCCTGATAACGCTTAACATGATGATACAGATGTATCCTGCCCAAGGCATCGTCAATATGCAAATCGATTTCGGTGGTATCTGTTTCGGTATTTCCCACCTGTTGACAGAGAGCCGCTTTATGCTACTTCATCTCTATCCGCATATCGCCGTCTTTTATCCAGCCGAGCTTGCGGAACAGCTCGCTGATTCCCAGCGTCAGCAGCAGGGGCAGCACAATCTGTATGGCGAGTATTTTCAGCAATACCACCCACAGGCCTTCGCCTGCCATTACATTGAGCGTGCCGATTTGACCGACCAGGCCGGAAGTGCCCATTCCGGCGGCTGCCGAAGCGTTTTTCATGGCGAACAGGGTGGTGCTCAGCATGCCGAGCAGCGCCGAGCTGATCGTGGGCGGCAGCCAGATTACGGGCTTGGCCATGATGTTGCCAAACTGTACCATGCTGGTTCCCAAGCCCTGTACAATAAAGCCGGGCAGCCCGTTTTCACGCCAGCTGGCAATGGCGAATCCCATCATCTGTGCGCAGCAGCCCACGGTAGCGGCGCCGGCAGCCAACAGCAAGCCCTCCGACAGTGCGCCGTCTGTGGTGCTGAACACCACGGCTGCCAATGCGGCGCTGGATATGGGTGCCGTCAGCGCCAAGCCGAATAATGTGGCAATAATCAGCCCCATGGGTATGGGCATCAGCAGCGTTGCGCTTGCCAGATAGTCCTGCAAGGCCTGTATGCCCCGGTTGATGAGCGGCGCCGACAGCCCTGTAATCAAGCCTGATACAAACAATGTGCCGAGCGGTACGAGCAATATGTCAAATCGGGTTTTTCCGCTGATGAGGTTGCCCGTCTCCAATGACACACAGGCGGCGATGTAGGCGCCCAGAGGACCTGAGAGAGAATAGCCTATGGCGCCGGCTACAGTTGTGCAGTATAGTGTAAAGGGAGCAGCCTTCAGCTTGTGGGCAATCGCCGTGCCGATGGCGGCGCCGATCACGGGGGAGCCGGCTCCGAGCACAGCGGTGATGCTGCCCAGTACCTCCCAGTGCAGCAGCTGATTGAGCTGTGAGAATATCAGCCCCACAATCAGGGATGCAAATACGCCCAACGCCATGGCGGACAGGGCGTCTACCACATACTTTTGAAAGAGCTGTCTAAGGTTGATTCGTTTGAGAAAGGATCGTGCAGACATGGTGTATTTCCTCCATTGTTGCATCTACCGTGCCCATGACCAGCCCCTCGGAACCGCCGCCTTTGGCGCGGAGTGTTTCCTGCAGTATTTTTTGATGGGCCTTCGCATCATGCACGGCAGTGCTGATGATGTATCTGTACCCTTTGTCGTTTTGTATGAATAGAAAAAGATCACGCCCCGTTTCCTTGCTATGGCTTGTAGCAAGCTTTCTGGCTACCATTGTGTCCACATCTTCCAAAAACAATATGTTTTCGTCGCTGTGGCGCAATTGTTCCTCCAAGAGCCTTTCCTGCAGGCGCAGTACCTTGCTGTTCGCGGCATCCAAATCGTCGCGCAGCTTTTGTACAAAGCCTTCCAGGTTCTCCGCATTGGCGGAAAAGCCCTTGTACAGTCTTGCGAGCAGATCAAACTGCTCCTGATAAGCCATCCATGCACGCTTGCCTGCAAGGTAGGAGATGCGCACTCCGCCCTTATAACTTTGAAAGGCCTGTACTTTAAACATGCCGATCTCGCCCGTTCTACCCACGTGTGGGGCACAGCAAGCACAAAGGTCGTAACCTTCAAATGCAACCAGCCGTATGCGTCCCTGTATTTCCTTTTTGCTGCGATAAGGGAGCGTTTCGGCTTCCTTTGCGCTGGGGAAAAATGCGGTGGACGATACGTTTGCGTAGATCGCCTCGTTGACAGCCAGCTCTGTTTCGGCGATTTGCGCCGCCGTAAGCGGACCGTCAAAATCCATCGTCGCAATGTTGTCGCTCAGATGGAATCCGGAATTGGTATAGCCGTATCGCTTGCTCACCAATCCCGAAAACAAGTGTTCTGCGCTGTGCAGCTGCATGTTTGAAAAACGATGAGCCCAGTCTATTTCGCCCTTGACCACGTCGCCCTCGCGTATGTCTGTATGCGCCGCCATGCTGTGGTACACCACTTCGTCCCGGATGTTCACATCCAACACTTCGTGGCCTGCAAGCATGCCTTTATCGCAACTCTGCCCGCCCTCGTTAGGGAAAAACAGGGTTTTGTCCAGCACAACGCAAAGCCTGTCGCCTTGGGGCTCCACAGAGAGCACCTTCGCTTCAAACGCTGTTTGGTATGGAAAGATATCGTATAATTTTTCTGTCATAGATACTCCAAAGCAATGCAGACGATCGAAAGCATCCGCATAGATACAAGATGATTATAGCATAGAATTCATTTTTTCTGAAAGGAGTCGGCGATGCGCTTATTGTTGTTCCCAAAAGGTTTGCAGCACCTTTGCCAAAGCATTCGGCGAGTCCTGGTTCAGCGCATGGCCTCCACAGGCGATTTCCTGATACTGTGCACCCGATATCCTTTGTGTAAGAAGTCGGGCGGATTTTTTGTTTGCAACATCCTTCTCGCCGCACAGTATGAGGCAGGGGCAGTGGATTTGTCCAAGTTGTTCCGAAAAATCCAAGTCTGTCATAGACTTGCTCATCGTCAGCATTTGCGATTTATTTGTGCCGGATTTTTCAAATACGCGCTTTGGCAATATTGAAACTATCAAATTCTGTACGCGCAGCAGATTTTTCGGCATTTTGAACTGGGTGCCGATCAGCACGAGCGAAGCAATTTTTTCGGGATGCTCTATGGCATATTGCAGTGCAATCACACCGCCCATGGATAAGCCGCATAGGTGAAAAGCTTCCGTTTCTCCTTGCATGCGTGTCGCAAAATCGTTATAAATGCTCGGGTATGCACTGTTTTCGGCATTCCTGTGCGCCAGCAGCTCCGGACAATCGATTGTATAGTGCGTGGGCAGCTGGATTGTCACGGCATTCCAAACCTGGGCTTGCTGCCCCATTCCCTGCAGAAATACATATTTTGCCATTATATTTCGACCTCCAGAATACCGATACCGCCCAAGGGGCTCCTTGCCGCAATGACGCCGTTTTGGAAATGGCAGGCGCCGCCCTTTGCGGCACTTGCATATTCCGAATAACTGTTTATCAGCAAAACGGGGTAGGGGAGCTGCGCCGCGCGCGCGGCATATTCGTATTGCTCCGTTTCCCAGTCGGTGGGGCTGTAATCTATATACAGCGGCCAGAGCAGGGCATCAAGCTGCAGCAGCTTTGTTCGTTCCAATATCTCGTCGTGCCAAAGGTCGCCGCATATGGCAACGGCAAGGCGTTTTCCCTCCAAGCTGAAAGGGATAAAGTTCTCGCCCTCCATATAATGCGCATCGGCTTCCTTGGTTTTCCAGCCCACGGATTGCCTGCGGTAGCGGTTGATGATGGCACCGTTTTTATCTATTACGAGGTTCACACTGTACAGTGTTTTACCCTCTCGCTCTATCATGCCGAAAGACAATGCTTTGCCCTCGTTTTTTGCCAATGTTTGCAGCTGCTGTATGGGCTGGGCGTCCACTGTCAGCGCAATCTGCCTGTCGTGTTCATACTGAAAGCGGATGCCGTCCATGCCCTGCAAAAAACTTTCGCCAAAGCAGAGCAGATCCGCGTCTACATGGCGCAGATAATACTTGATCTGCTGCAGCTGACGCGCTACCTGACAGTCTTCTATTTTGGCGGAAATAAGTGCGATGCGCATGGCTTTCTATCCTTTTTGAAACGGTAGGGAATCAGGATTGCAGCTCCAGCAAGCTCTCTTCCAGTTCCTCCATCTGTGCAAAGAGCTGCTGTTGCTTGTCCTGCGCTGCGGCATATTCCTGCCGCAGCGCGTCTGCGTAGGCGGCATCCTTGTAGGTGTCGGGGTCTGCCAGCAAGCGTTCTATATCGGCGCTGCGCTCCTCGGATTGGATGATGGCCTGCTCGCAATCTCGCAGCGCAGCCTCCAGATTCTTGATTTTCAGCTTTTCCTCGCGGCTTTTGCGTTTTTGCCTGGCAAGCTCCGTACGTGTGGGAGCGTCTTCTTCTATGTTCGGTGCCTGCGCCTGGCTTTTCTTTTCCAGATAATCGTCGTAGTTGCCGAGGTATACGGTGATGGACTCTTCGTCCATCAGGAATATCTTGTTTGCGAACTGATTGATAAAATATCTGTCGTGGCTGATGGCAAGTATGGTGCCCGTATAGTCGGCAAGCGCCGTTTCCAACACCTCGCGGCTGTCGGCGTCCAGGTGGTTGGTGGGCTCGTCCAGCAGCAGAAGATTGTTCTGCCGCAGCATGAGCTTGGTGAGCATAACCCTGGCGCGCTCCCCGCCGGAAAGCTGGGAAACCGGCTTGAATACTTCGTCGCCGGTGAATAAAAACAGGCCCAGCGCGCCGCGTACCTCGTATTGCTCCAGCTTCGGAAAGCTGTCCCATACGTTGTCCAATACAGTTTTATGGGGGTTCAAATCCTTGTGATGCTGATCAAAATAGCCGGGATCCACATTCACACCAAATGCCGAAAAACCTGTATCTGCATGCAGTTTGTGCATGATGATGCGAAAGAGCGTGGATTTGCCAACGCCGTTTTTGCCTATCAGCGCCACACGGTCGCCGGCGCGCAAATCAAAACCGATGTGCTGAAACAATGTCTTATCGTCGAATGACTTGCTTAGATCCCGCACCTTCAGCACTTCCTCGCCGCTGCGCAGACGGCTTTCAAAGCGGAAGTGTATCTGCCTTTCATCGACAGGGCGTTCCAGCAGCTCCACCTTATCCAAACGCTTTTGCCGGCTTTCGGCAGCCTTGATGGATTTTTCGCGGTTGAAGGAGCGGTAACGCTCGATAATCGCTTTTTCACGCTCTATCATTTTCTGTTGAAGCTGAAAGGCTTTCAGCTCAGCCTCGTAGGTGATGGCGCGCTTCTTCTGGTAATCCGTGTAGTTTCCCGTATACTTGATCATCCTGCCGCCGATGATTTCGCCTATGCTGGTGCAGACATGATCCAAAAAGTATCTGTCATGGCTGATGACAATCAGCGTGCCCTTATAGTCGTTCAAGTAGCCTTCCAGCCAGGCAATGGCATCCAGATCCAAGTGGTTGGTGGGCTCGTCCATCAGTATGATGTCCGGTTTCTGCAGCAGCAGCTTTGCCAGGGACAACCTTGTTTTTTCACCGCCGCTGAAGGATCCGACCCGGCGTTCGAACTGCGATTCGGCAAAGCCCAGACCTTTGAGTACACCGATGATTTCGCCCTGGTAGGCATAGCCTTCCATTTGATTGTACTGCTCCGTCAGGCGGTGATAACTGTTGGTCAGCTGTATGGCTTCGGCATCGTCCTGCGCCTGCCCCATGGCATGCTCCAAATCCGCTATTTTTTGCTCCAGTGCAATGACCTCTTTGAAAATATCGAGCATGGCGTCCATCACGCTCATCTGCTCGGGAATATCGTTGGTCTGCGCCAGATAGCCGATGTTGCTGTCTTTGTTGAGATGTATCTGCCCGTCATCGGCTTTCAGCTCGCCGTTGATAATGCGAAGCAAGGTTGTTTTGCCGCTGCCGTTGACGCCGGTCAAGCCCATGCGTTCGCCTTTTTGCAGAGCAAAGCTAAGGCCCTGGAGAACCTGATCCCCGCCGAAGCTTTTGGAAATATCCTGCATGGATAATACGATCATTTTGCCACCTGCCAAGCTACATAATGCAAATATTATAGCGTGTTGCGGCAGATTCGTAAAGTACCGGCTCATTGGAAATATTCGCGTTGGCAGGCAGCGTGTTTCCTTTTTTTACGATTTGCAAAGCACACTCTTTTTCTGCGATTGTATTGTCTTTTATAGCGGGCAAAAGTCTGCCACAGAGACGCGCGGAATTGCAAAAACACTTTAGAAAATGTCGGAAAAGGCTATACAATACCGGCGTTATATGGTACAATTTCAAATGGATAATGCTACATACATTTCGGAGGTTTTTCATGAAACTTAAAACCATATTTTTATATATCGTACTGACTTGCCTGCTCTGTTCGCTGGCTTTTGCAGAGGGTGATACCGATGCCGGCATCAGCGTAAACGAAATCAATGCATGGGTCAACGAAGTGCTGGCATATCAAAAAGCCAACCTGGCTGTAGAGCCTGCCATTGAGGAAAGCGAGCTGGGTTTCGAATACCAGTACGGCGGCATTACCCTGTATTATGACAGCCGTGATGCGGCTGCACAAAAGCTGATCGGCCTGCGGCTTTCGGAACCCTTGCTTGCGGGGCCTCGCAATGAGATGGTGCTGGATGAAAAAAGCAGCCTTTTCGAACGCTATCCTAACGATAATCCGGAGCTGATCGGAGACCGCGATTTTGCCTTTTTATATATTGATAACGAACTGCCGCAGCGCGCCTCCTGGGGATTTATTAATCGTGACGGGCAGCGCGTGCGCAATGTAAAATATACCGCCCACGAGCAAACGAAAGACGGCAATTACAGCAATCTGTCTTTGCAGTTTGAGGTGGAGCACAATGCCGTTGTATCCATATCCGTATTTGGCTTGCAGGAAAGTGTAAATCAAAGCGTGGTGTTGGAAAATATCGCCTACGCCGAAGGTCTGCGTGAGCTGCATTCCTATCATGCCTATAAGAGCAGTGCCAACGGTACGGAGCTGAATCCTTTTGAGCGTGAAGATTTGAGCTTTTCCGGCCTGGATTATTTGAGTATGACGCCGGATACCCTTATTGAGCGTTTTGGTGAGCCGGATCTGGACGAAACAAGCACACAGGACAATCTGTCCCTGCGCAGCCTTTCCTGGGATGCGGTAGACGCCAGCTTCCGGGTGGATGCCTCCGGCAAGTCTTTGGGCGTATATCGATTCACCATCCGTGACGATGTGCTGGAAGGGCCGCGCGGATTGCGCGTGGGGGACAGTTTTTCCGGCGTGTATTCCCGTTTTCGCTCCACCGGGATGGAACCGAATGAGGAGAATATAGAGTTTTTGTACGGTTCCCCGGAAGAAGATCATTTTGGTGCGGTAAGCTATTATCCGGAGGGAATAGAGGTGAGCATGAAGGTGCGCATAATGATGGATAACGGTACGCAGGACGAAGTGGTGTTGAACTTGAATTTCGATTTGGATAAATTGACGGAGATCACGATTTATACAAATTAGGAGGCACATATGAAAATAGATTTTAGTTGCCCGGTTGAGTTATTACATGTCGGCTACAAAGACGGCAAGGCGAGCTTTTTTGTAAACAATCTAAGCGAAAATATGCTCATCAGCATAGAAGTGGAGGCAGCCACCTATGATGCAGACGGCTACCTTCTTGATATGCAGAAAAACCTTTTTGGCGAAATCAGCGTTTTTTATAAAGAGCCGAAGGAGTTTGCTTTCGACATTGAGAACCCGGACGAGGTCGATTACGTCGATATAGAGATCCTCAGCCTTCGCTTTGAAAAAGGGATTGCCTGGCACAGCGGCGTGCTCAATGACTTCAATTATACCGTGGATGTGCTGGAGGGTGAGGAACTGCATGCGCTAAAGCTCATTGCCGGCGAGGATGCCATAGCCTATCCCAGCGAACAGGGCGATTTATGGGTCTGCGTATGCGGCAGAGCCAACCGTGTGGACGACGCGTTTTGTGTACGCTGTGACAGAGAGCGGGAAAATCTTTTTCAAAATATCACTAAGGAGCGCGCCAAAGAAGCGCGCAGCGCATTGGAACACCTCAAAATAGAGGAGAACAGGCAGGCGGTCATGGCAGGTCAGAAAATAAAAGACAAGCAGCAGGAGCGGGCAGAGCATAATAAAAAGCGCAGGCAGATGCAGACTCGTTTTGCCATAGTGGGATTGGCGCTCGCCGTTTTGATTGTGCTGGGCGTGCTTTTCGGTTTGCCCTACTATAATAGTGTACAGGCCGATAAGCTCATTGAGCGGGGCGAGTACGAAGCGGCGATTGCCCAGCTGGAGAAGCTGCCTGCAAATTATAATGTTGAAAATCGTATAAAAGCGGTGCGCTATCGTATGGCGACGGAGCTTTTTGAAAGTAATACGGCCGAAAGTTTGGCGCAGGCCAAACAAATGTTTGTCGCTTTGGGAGATTACGAACAGAGTGCGGACTATGCCATGCGCTGCGATTATCAGCAGGCGGAGCTGCTGATGGTGGCGGAAGGTTACGAAGCAGCCATCAATATCTATACATCCATATCCGGCTATGCCGACTCGGCTTTGAAAATACAGGAAGCAAAGTATCGGTTGGCGGTAAAGATGCTGGAAAATGAAAACTATGAGGATGCCAAAACCGCCTTTACGGAGCTGGGCAATTATCTGGACAGCATGGATCGCATACACGTATGTGACTACCAGCTTGGTATCGCGGCTTTGGAGGCGGAGAACTATGAGTCTGCGGTGGATTATCTGGATGCCGCAATAGGATACCTGGATGCCGAGGAAAAATACTTCGAAGCCAACTATGGTTTGGCCAATCAGTATTACGCCGAGCAGCGTTTTGCGGAGGCAGGGAAGTGCTATCTTGTTGCATCGCAGTCCAAATATGCCGCGGAAAAATATCCCGATGCCTTAACCAAAGCGCGTTTGACATTGTATCAACAGGGAAAGATTGCGCTGGCAGGCTCTGACTATACGTCTGCTGCCGAAATATTCGGCTCCATATCGGGTTATCTGGATGCCGATAATCTTTACATGCAGGCGCAGGTAGCCATTGCCAACCGTGCCTTAAACGACGGAGATATCGATACCGCGCTAAGCATACTGAGTGAGTTTGAAGGCCAGGAAAGCGCAAGCGCCGTAAGCAACCGTGCAAAGTATGCCAAGGCGGAGGCGGTGTTGGGCGAAGGCAACAAAGAGGAAGCAGCGCGGCTCTTCTCCGAGATTATTCCGTACAGCGACTCTCAAACCCGTTATCTGGCGATTAGCTACAGCATTGCCGAAGATCAATTGGAGCAGGGTGAATACGATGCCGCCATTGAAGGCTTTTTGGCATTGGGTGCATATTCCGACAGCGTAAGCCGCGCCAACGAATCCAAATACAGCAAGGCGCAGAGTCTGTTTGAAGCGGGTAGCTTTGAAGAAGCGGCACAGATTTTCTTAGGCTTGGGAAGCTATTCCGATGCGCAGGCAAAGGCGCAGGAAGCCGTTATCAGCGCCGCAAAAGAGCACGTAGAAAAGAAGGAATACGACAAGGCGGAAGCGCTGGTGGAAAGCATTGCCAACCTGGAAGGCGCAGACGATATGTTGGCAGAAATACGCTATATCATCGCCAGCGCATATATAGAACAGAACGAATATGAGAAAGCTTTGCAGCTGCTCAACCGCATTGAAAACTACAAGGATGTGGATACGCTGAAGCAGCAGATGGCTTTCCTGACTGCGGAAGAGCTGGCTAATAAGGAGCAATCGTTGCGCGCAGCAAGATTGTACGCCTCATTGGGCGATTACAGAGATGCTGCACTGCGTGCCGAGCAACTCTATAATACCGTATACGAAGCGGCTGCGCAGGCTGCCAGAACCCATCAGGCAGCAAAAGAATACGATAAAGTGTATGAAACATTAAAGGATTTGGATCTTAGCGATTTGCCGGCCAAGTATGAAGACCTTTTGAACCTTTACCGCAGTGCGGTATATACCTTGGCCAATGAGGCATATGACAGGCAGGATGCCTTTGTGGCCTATGCCTATTATCAACTGATACCGGATTACCAGGATGTGGAGAGCCGTCTGACGGCATGGACCTATCGCATAATTGGTCGCTGGACCACAGCAGACGGCATACTCGCTATATTTAATGAGGATGGCACCGCCACCGTAAACGGCACAAATTACGGTGCGTACTTTGTGGACGGGTATACCCTCCGCTTGGGTGCCTCGGCTGCCGAGTTGGAAACGCTTTATAATATGAGCAACCGCGGCAGCACTGCCTTCACCCTGCGTGAGCGCAACGGAGATCGTCGCAGCTATGTGTATAGCAGGGTTGTACAGTCCACTCCTGAAGCACAGGATAATACTGACGACACGCCGGGCACGCTGGTTCCTATCCCCATTTCCATAGACGAATGAGTAAAAAGCGGAGCAGTAGCGGGTTCGCCGTATCTACCGCCGTGCAGCACAGAGAAATACCGGTACTGCATGGTTTTCGCGCATTGTTCATACTGCTGGTAGGCAACTTTCATATCTGGCAGCAAAGCTGG
>JBHADM010000011.1:0-10968 GCA_041855045.1 Bacillota bacterium
AAGCCCCGTGCCTCCTTTGTAAAAGGAGGTGGCACGGCGTCAGCCGTGACGGAGGAATTCCTTGGTAGTTAAACGACTTGCAGGCTATCCCACCACCAAGCCCTCCGTCACTTCCGCTGCCGCTCCGTTTTTGCTATTCAAGCTTACGTGCATATTTGATTACAATCCCATACTTCTAATTCCGGGTGCAGCAAAAAAGGACAAGCCATGCCTGACTTGTCCAAAATGTTATATTGTATCACCCTGTCACATTTTCCAAATGAGCTATGCCGTCGGCGGTAATTTCCACCACGTCCAGGCGCAGCGCGCTGTCCGTGTCGTGCAGCACGAGATACTCCTCGCAGGCCTTGAGCCACCTGGACAACTTGTCGGGGCGGATGGCACGGATGCCGTCGCCATACTGCCCTTTCTGCCGATACTTTACCTCGACGAATACGAGCATATCGTCATCCTGCATGACAAGATCGATTTCGCCCCAGCGGGTTTTATATCGACTTTGCAGATGGCGGTAGCCCTTGGCGCAAAGATACCCCAGAGCCAAGGCCTCACCCTCCAGCCCCAATGCATGCGGGCTTTTATACGGCATAGAGCGGATAGTCCTTCATCATTGCCTTGACTTCCTCTTTGATTGCAAGTGCTGCACTTTCGCCCTCATCTAATATGCGCTTGAACCAGCGTGCAATCTGGCGCATTTGTTCTTCTTTCAAACCGCGGGAGGTCACGGCAGCCGTGCCTATGCGTATGCCGGAGGTCACAAATGGGGAGCGAGTTTCGCCGGGAACGGTGTTCTTGTTCACGGTGATGTTTGCCATACCGAGCAGTTCTTCCATCTCCTTGCCGGTACGTCCCTCGGCGCCGAGATCCACCAACAGCAGGTGATTGTCCGTACCGCCTGAAACCATGTTGACGCCCAGTTTTTTAAACTCCTCTGCCATGGCCTGGGCATTTTTACGCACCTGTTTGCAATAGTCTGTAAACGAGGGCTCCAGCGCTTCCTTGAAGCATACGGCTTTGGCGGCAATCACGTGCATCAGAGGACCGCCCTGTATGCCGGGGAATATGGCCTTGTCTATGTCCTTGGCGTATTTTTCTTTGCAGAGTATGAGTCCGCCGCGCGGTCCGCGCAGGGTCTTATGTGTGGTGGATGTCACAAAATCGGCATAAGGCACGGGATTGTTATGCTCACCTGCGGCGACGAGTCCGGCAATGTGCGCCATGTCTACCATGAACAGCGCACCCACTTCATCGGCAATTTTTTTGAATGCCTCAAAGGGGATCTCCCTTGCGTAGGCGCTGGCACCGGCTACAATCAGCTTGGGCTTGCATTGCAGAGCAATCTCGCGCACCTTTTCCATATTGATACGGCCGTCGCTCTCCACGCCGTAGGGCACGAAGTTATAGTATTTGCCGCTCATGTTTACCTTGCTGCCGTGGGTCAGGTGACCGCCGTGGCTCAAATCCATGCCCATGACGGTATCGCCCGGCTGCAGTACGGCAAAGTATACCGCCATATTGGCCTGCGCGCCGCTGTGGGGTTGTACGTTGGCATGCTCTGCACCGAAGAGCTCCTTGGCACGGTCGCGCGCCAGATCCTCAACGATGTCGACATAGGCGCATCCGCCATAGTAACGTTTATGCGGATAACCCTCAGCGTATTTATTGGTGAGATGGCTGCCCATGGCATCCAGCACCGCCATGGATACAAAGTTTTCGGAAGCGATTAACTCCAAATGCTCGCGTTGTCTTTGCAATTCCTGCTCCATAGCCTGCGCCAGCTCGGCGTCATGATGATGTAGGGCGTTTAAGTCCATAACAAAACCTCCTGTATGTTGTTCTATCTGCCTATATTGTATCATATTTTGATAAAAAATGAACGCGATACAGCGAAAAAAACTTTCATTTTTATTTCCCTACATCCTACACAAAAAGCAATTTCCTCCTTGTACGAAAATATGCTTTGCAAAGCGGCCGTTTCCGCCCATGCTGCAAAATGCAGCGGCGCTTTTTGCGGGTTCTGCTTGCGTGCCGTCTCCTTCTCTCCTTTGCATTTGAAGGAACAAGTGTATATGGATATTTTGGACAGGCAGGGCAGGGTGGATCGACGGCATATCCCGCTATTCCTCTGCTGCCTTTTTCAAGGCCTGCTGCACCGCGCGGCGTATTCCCACACAGGTAGCTGTGGCTTCGCTTACAGCGTCGATATCCAGACTCTGGGTTTTTATGATATCCGGGATATACGCGTTAATTGCCCAGTAGATATAAGGTTCATCCTCCGCATGCCTGAGTACCTCAATGCGGCGTATACTGTTATCCAATATTTCAATCTCTACAGAGATATCATCGTTATAGCCTTTTCCTTTTCCTTCGTAAACCCCATCCCTGTAATTGTCTTCCAGCTTTTGTACGATTGCTGTGTCTGCCGCAGCAGGTAATGTTTTGCTGCTTTGATGCAGCGCAAAGCCCGTATGGAGCAGTGCAGCGGAAGCAACAGCCATCAACAGCAGACACAGGCCGAGGATAAGCGATTGATAACTGCTTTTTCTACAGTGTTTTTTTACTTTCAGGCAGATGTATGCGATATAGATCAATGTATAGACAGCAAAGCTGAATATATGCATGATATTGCCTTCCAGCGCCCTGACGCCGACCAGCAGCAGCACATGTATATAAAGCAAAAAATAAAAAGGATAGGCAAGCTTTTGCAGTCGTTTCCATGTGCTCGTCTTCATATGGCGACGGATGGCGCGAAACGATGTTAGCCACAAAGGAAACAGCAAAAGTATCATCAATATGCTGATAATCGCGGCAATGAGAACGTTTGGCGAAAGCATATGCCTGTCCCCAAACAAATATACAAAGTATGTTTTGCCAAAGGCGATATTGTGTCCAAAAGTCAATATGCCTGCGATAATGGAAAGCTCTGCCCGCAGGCGCATCCACTCACGCATCAGGAGGCTGCCCGCGGGGAGCGCACCCGCCATCATCACCATCAGGAACAATGCGCCGGAAAGCGTAGCGTTCGTCAGCAAAGATAAGACTGTGCGCCCCATATCGGAGGCTTCCTTATAAATGGGCGACCATATGGCAGCTACCGTAAACAGAGCCAGCAAAGCGGAGGCTATATAAAGCACTCCGCTGTGTTTTTTGATCCATTTGCCTGCATAATGGGAAGAGAATCCCGCGATCAGCAATGCAATCAATATCATTATTCTGCCACTACCTTTACCTTGATGGGTGCATAGTTTGCAAAAATGATATTTACATCATACTCTTTGCCTTTTTCAACTCCAGCAGGGAGAGTGATTTCGCTGCCGGTCAGCGCCTCTTCGCTCACCAGCTTCACGGCCTCTTTGCCCTTGCCGCTGGATACGCTATACAAAGCGCCTTCCAGGATGCCGGCATCGTCTGCCTGTACGCTAAGCTTGTTTTCACTGATTTTTATCTCTACCTTACCGGTATAATCGGGCAGGAAGTGCACATTGGCAACGATATCTGAATAGTCATTCGCAATCAATGTGATGGTATAGTAACCTGCACCGCTGCCTTCAAATCGCTTGAATCCGTAATTTATACCTACGTCGATGCGCGTACCGTGATGGTCACTCCACCAGGAATCGGCGGAATGTTTTGTACCGTAGGAGTGAAGCAGCTTGCTGTATGTGCTGTCATCGCCGTAGTAGTCTATGCGTGCCGTTCTGAAGTGCAATGCATAATCGATGAATTCCTCCTGTGTCAGCTCGTCGCCATTGGCTTTCTTGAAATAGATATATGCTTCGGCATTGGAGCCATAGCGTGTATTGTACACAGTCTTGATATGATCCAGCACAAGTGCCTTGTCGTCGCTTACATTCTTCACATTGCGCGGTCCGAAGCCGTTTTCGCCCAATACTTTCAAACCATGTGTTTCGGCATGGATGGAGGCATCTTCTTTAAATCCATATTTTTCAACGGCTTCCTCCACCTTGTCGGCAGGTACGGCCACAGGGATGTTTTTCATTTTTTCCACGGTATAGGATACGATTTTATATTCCTTACCCTCATGCATAAAGCTTTTGGCAAGATCCTCCGTGTAAAGCCCACGGTCGTTGGCTGCCGTCTGCATTTCCTCATCCTTTAATCCGATATAATCGGAATCAGCTTTGAGTGATACTTTAACTGCGGGATCTGTTACAAATTCGGTTACGGTTTTGCCGTCTTTCTCCACGTCTTGTTTGGAAACAACAAGCTCACCGTTTACATATACATCATAGCCAAACTGTTGACGGAATATACCGTGCTTTGTCGTGGCGCGGGATACGGCATCCAGACCGCCGGCGTCCAAATTGCCTTCGCTGTCAGGTGTTTCACTGGAAGCTTGCAGCGTATCCGAATCCACACCCAGTTCGCCTGCCCAGTACTCCGCAAAGCTGAGGGAAGCCGTACCATATTTGAGCGTTTCCTCCGAGCGAACAGAGCTTGCCATAGAGAGCATCAGCATCATCGCCATTGTAATAGAAAGTAGTTTCTTCATTATATCCTCCAAAAACAGTTGTGTTCCGTTTATCGCTTCCGCCATCCTGCCTGTCATATCCAAAAAGAAGCGCGCATTTCTTATCAATATACGAAAGCCTGAACAACAGCCCGACAAATTCACACAGCATATTAATAGTTAGAATGTTCTAACGTTTTTAATTATATAATACTAACTATTTTTTGTCAAATGAATATTTATATATGTGCATGACAAAAAACCCTTAATCACAACGATTTGTGTCATATATAATCGAATTAAATTTAAGTTTATTTTTGTATAATATCAAAATAAAGGACGCATTGCGCTGTTTGCTTCTTAGCATGTTTAAGCAGTAAACGCGTATTGTATTATGGGGATTCTTTTTTTGCTGCAAAGAATATTTCGTTTATGAAGCGGGTCACAGCAGGGTGTTCTTGCAAGTCAAATGCAATGCGGAGCAGTCAGATGCTTACGCATAAGCTTGAATAATAGATATGAAACGCCGACGAGACTCTCCTGCAGGCGGAGTCGGCACTTTGCTTGCAAAGTGCCAAAGGGGTTGATGCCGGAGCTTGCGACATGCGCTTTCCTTTATCCTCGCTTTCTAACATTTCTATACTTTTCATACGCTCGTATTCCAAAAAACCACCGGATTTCTCCGGTGGCGGTATAATAAATATTATGTTATGGCTCCAATACCAGCTTATGCTTTTCGCTGATGTTCACGATGTCCTTGATGTTGTATAGACCTTCGTTCCAGTCTGTTACCTGATTGCTGTAATAGGGGCTCATGAAGTGTCCGGATTGGCCGGGTGCTACAATATGGTAGGCTGTTTTGCTGCTGAAGTCGTATACGAATCTCCAGGATGCGCCATGGTTGATGTGGCCGGTATCGGTTTGACGGGAGGCACGCACCGTTACACCGGATCCGTGCACAGGAGCGCTGAATGTATTGAGGAAGTAGCCTAAAATTTGATTGCTTCTGCCGATGGGGTGGTTGAATTTTGACCAGTGATGGTTGCCCCATTTCCATTCGTCCATTTTCTTGCCGTATTTTTCGCTCAATTTGGAGATCGCGTTGTCCAGTGCGCTTTGCAGCACATTTTCCAGACCGCCTGCAGCTTCGATAAAGTGGGAAGTTTTGCCTTCAAACATTACCTTGCGCAGCACTTTGTCTACTTGGAAAGCTTTGCTGGGCATAAATTCAAACACTTCGTCGCTCATATTTACGCCGAATATGCTTTTGCGAAGCTCGCGCATCCAGGTATCAAACAGCAGGGGTGCGGCAAGATCCTTGTCGTCGAAATGATTCCATTCGCTGAGCAGTTTGCGTGCGGTTTCGTTCATGTTGGGGGTTTTTTCGAGCAAGCTTTGCAGGAATTCGCCGGCGTGCAGGTTTTTGTAGTCCATCTGCAGTGCCTGCATATCCTCTGCGCTAAACTTCTTATCCTCTTGCAGCACTTCTACGATACGGTCATGTCTGTAAGGCTGCGCCCAGGTGTTGGACAGGAAGTAGGGATAATCTTTGATGGTATCGGTGTTTGCCGACATCAGGTAGCCGCTTGGCGGATTCACCACACGCGGCAGCTCATCATAGGGAATATAGCCCGCCCATCCATATTCGCTGCTGTATCCCGGTACGGGCAGTGTGGCGGTGCCTTTTTTACGGATAGGAATATTGCCGTTGGCTTTAAACGCGATATTTCCCTCTTTGTCGGCGTACACGAAGTTCTGTGCCGGCGCTTTGAAATTGAGCAGTGCGGTTTCAAAGTCTTTCCAGTTATCGGCTTTGTTCAGGTTGATAATGGCTTCCAGCTCCGCCGTGGCTTCCAGTGCCGTCCACTGCATGGAGTATTTATATTCCGGATTCAGGGGCTTCACGAGTTCGTCTATCACCACACCGTTTTTACTGTACAGCACGGTAAACTCCTCGTCCGCCTGTCCTTTTACCTTGATGTTGTGTGTGACGACTTCGGCGTCGTAATACTTTCCGTCGTATTCAAACTGCAAGGGGTTATCCGGGTTGACTTTCTCTATGTACAAGTCCTGTATGTCCGGACCTACGTTGGTTACACCCCAGGCGATGTTTTGGTTGTGACCGAGTATGATGCCCGGTATGCCTGCAAAAATTACGCCGTTTACATCCTGTGTGGGGCTTTTGAGGTGCATTTGATACCAGATGGATGGGGCAGCCAGGCTCAAGTGTGGGTCATCCGCCAGCAGCGGCATGCCGCTTTCTGTTTTGCTGCCTGCCAACACCCAGTTATTGCTGCCGTTTTCCTCATCGGGACGCAATCTGTTTATGGTGCCGGAATTGATGTCTGCCGCTGCATTGATATTGGCTTTCAGGATTTCTTCGTTATCAGGATTGCTGCTGAAGGTATCTGGCAATATGTCGCGCAGCGCAGCTTCGCCCAGATGATTCAGCACCCAGTTGTTAAACGCCTGATAGTCGAAGCTATAATTGAGGTCGTATGCCATATACTTGCCTATCACCAGCGAATCTGTCGGCGTCCAGTGTGAGGGTTGATAGCCCAGCAGCATAAATTCATAGGGCAGTGTTTTGTTCTGCACAGCCTGATCAATATAGGCGTTGACGCCTTCGGCATAGGCCTCCAGTACGGCTATGGCCTCCGGTGAGTAGGCTCCCAGAGAGGCTTCGGCTGCCCTGCGCAGGGAGAATGTCAAAAACTCTTTGTCGTTGTCCAACGCAGCCGCTCCTATGACTTCGGAGAGCGTGCCGCTTGCCTGTCGACGCGCCAAATCCATTTGAAACAGTCTGTCTTGGGCATGTACGAAGCCCTGTGCCTTATATAAATCCATATCATTTTCTGCTATGACACTGGGTACGCCGTTGTCGTCACGATAGACTTGTACAGGTGCGCTGAGTACGCTTACCTTGATGTTTCCCTCTGTTTTTGCCATTGAGCGCTGCAGCAGGATGACCACGCCGCCTGCGACAAGCAGTACGAGCACCAGAAGTGCACAAAGTATTCTTTTGATTATTTTGTTCATGTTAACTCCTTTCTTCCTCGATTATCCTATCACATGTGTTTGTTTTTGTCTAACCTTTTGTATATTTTTTTGTTATATGTTTTAGTTGATATTTATGTATATTCATTGTTTTATTTCTCCTGTTTTATGTTGAATTCTTATTTTATTGTAATTTTCTGTCTTTTGTGTGGAGTGTTTATTCGATCTTGTTTTATATATTGGATATAGCATTAACTTATTTTATTTTTGTGTTATTGTTCTGCATTTTTCCTTTTACAATATCCTGTTCCACGTGGAACAATCTGATGTATGTACTTATTTATCTGTGTTTATGGCAGTTGATTTGCTTTTTTATCATACTGTTTCGTTTAGCATTGATCGTTTATTTGCAAGATGTTTGAAGTATGAAACACTTTTTTAAAAATCCTCTGTCAGACCATTTAAAGTATTATTGCTGCCAAATGCCGTCTCTGTTTACATTCAATGTCGAGTGTCCTCTGTTATTGGTTTACATCAGGTAATTGCTCTTCGAATTTTTATGCATAATGCATATTATTTTCCTGATGCTCCATCTCTGTCTGCTGTGTGCTTAATAATCGGATAGATGTAAAACGCAATTGGTAATAATGCTCTGCAGCCGGAATAAACTGTGGATATATTTGCTGAACATATCTCAAAAAAATTTACGGTGTTATTTTTCTAATTTATGCTTATAATATAGGTATATCATTTCAATCAAGGAGACTATATGAATTTACTTACAGTATTGGAAGAACGTTTTCGTTCACATATGCATCGCCATCAAAACATTGCTTGGGAAGAAGTCGTCCGTTCAATTGACGATGCTTTGCTTGCAAAGTTGCAAATTATGGAAGACAGCGGCGGAGAACCCGATGTGATTTATGGTGACGAGAGGTTCTTCACTTTTTGTGACTGCAGCGAACAAACGCCCGCACGTCGCAGCTTTTGTTATGATCAGGAGGCTCTGGACAAACGCAAGCACAACAAGCCGGAAGACAGTGCACTTGCTTTTTGTGAGCGCCACGGTTTGTCGCTTTGCGATTTAGAAACCTATCAATTGCTCCAGACTTATGAAGATTTTGACACCAAAACCAGCTCCTGGATTTTGACGCCTCCGTCCATTCGTAAGCTCGGCGGCGCCATGTTTGCAGATAAACGATACGGTGTTGTTTGGAACTATCATAACGGTGCGGACAGCTATTTCAGCTCCCGCGGCTTCCGTTGTCTTCTGCAAGTCCCTCGCTCGTAATGTGCTGTTGTTCCACGTGGAACAATGGACGCAAAGCACTACTGTGAGCCTGTTCATGATACACTGCCGTGTTCATTTTTGTGCAGATAATATGCAACGCGACGGCAGCTGCGGCATATGCACCTTCAAAGAACATTCCTTAAATCACACAGAATAAGCCTTTTGCAGCAAATGTTCCACGTGGAACATTACACAATATACGGATATTATCAAATAAATACATGGATAAATCAGAAGCACGAAAAGTTTATAAAGCATTACGCGCCGCCATCAAAGACAAGCCGTTAAAATCGAAAGCCATTCATCATGCCTTAGTAAATTTGGACTATTTTCAGCATGCCGAAAATATTGCAGCATATGCAAGCTTTGGCAGCGAAGTAGATACCTGGGAGCTTCTCAAAACACAGCTGCACAACAAGCATATTGCTTTACCAAAGGTGCAGGGCCGAAGTATGGAGTTTTACCAAATAAATAATCTGGAGAATATGCTGCAAAGCAGCTATGGAATTTGGGAACCAGACATTAGCATGAATCCTCTCAGGAAATTTGATATTGTACTGCTTCCCGGCTTGGCTTTCGATGTGTACGGCCATCGCATGGGCTACGGCGGAGGCTACTATGACAAGTACTTTTCAGATAAGGATTGTTTGCTGATTGGGCTATGCTTTGAGGAACAAATACAGGAGCAGATACCGCATGAACCGCATGACATAAAAATGAACATGATAATTACAGACAAAAGGATTATTCATATAGCAAAAAACAATAAGAGTGTAGTATAGATGCATGCATAAAGCAGCAAAAATGATAAATATCGCTATCACCATAAAAATAAAAACCCAAATCATAACACATACGGCAGAGTAAGCAATCTGCTGTTTTATTATATAATATTATGCAAAAAGACTTTTGTAATACGGCTTTCGCCGCTTTAAGACTAAAAATGAAAATGAATAGAAAACAATAAGCGTTTCCATTCAAACCTTCAACAGTAAAATATCAACGCACACAAGGCACAATAAAAATTATAGCAATTCACTTATCAATCGAATGAATACATAATATAATTCCATAATGCGGGCAGCAAAACAGCTTATACAGCATGGAATCCAACAATATACATCACACGTCAAAACCAATAGAGATGACAAGCGGATAAATATTCTTTTCATTTGCCAAAAGGTGATATCCAAAACACCGAAAATCAAAGCAATTTTAATGCAGCAATCATCCGCGTAATTGCCGATAACACAAAATATATAGACAGGAGTCAAAAAATCTTCAGTCATAAACCTTTGTGAATCATCCCTGCGTACACTCAAAACAACTAACTTTTCTGCAAACGTACGCCTGTCGGACTAAGCGAATGACAGAGCACTGCTTCAAACGCCGTATATGTATTCCACGTGGAACAAAACCTTTACATGCAGACAGTAAAATTATCTGCACTGTCCAAACACAATGATTAAATCAGAAAAATAACATCGACTCAGTCAAATAAAATCATACTGAAACCAAACAAAAGCAAACATTCGAAGTACCCGTTTGTGATACCACAAGGTGCAAAGTCTGCATAACAAGCAGCGCCAAGTTGACGGAAAAAGCCGGCTATGCTATACTTAGGCAATAGAAAGGAGTGTGCCTATGGAGCCGAAGAGAAGACGAGTCACAAGCAAAAGTGAAGAAATATTCCGGCAGAACGCAAACGAAACAGCGGAAGCCTCAAGGCAGTTCAACACTCCGGAAATACCCGGCATAGCCGGCTGCGTATTACATACGAATCTCTTTCAAAGACCGGATATGCCTGATATGCCTACGGAAATGACAAATCAAACTGCGGATACAAGCGAAATATTTGCAGATCAGGTCTATATACCGGATACCGATTATGAGGACAGCTACAACTACGATTTAAATGAAGTAAGCGAGTATGACATAAACCCGCAAACCACCCTGTTTTATGACGAAGAGAACGATGCATACTATGAGATTGATGAGGATTTGGAGCAGGAAATTCGCAACGAGCGCACCAAAACAATCGTTTTCTTTCTCAATTTACTGGCTTCAGTGGTGGGTATGATATTGATATTTTTGCTGATTGCCGTGATTATCAATTTATACCATTGGTTGAAGGCGGATCTGCAAAACATACTGCGCTATACAGGATTTTAAATATAAGGCCCGAACGGGCTTTTTTTCTTGGAAAAATTTG
>JBHADM010000012.1:0-15627 GCA_041855045.1 Bacillota bacterium
AATGTGATATAATATAATTATGAAAAATACAGTAGAAGAAAATATAAAACTTGAAATCCAAGAGCTGGAAAAAGCACGAAAAAACACCACAAACAAAAACGAAGATATCCGATTTAAAACAATCATTTTTAATCTGAAAGGAATGAATATAAAAGAAATTGCCCAAAAACTGGATATTGGAGAATCAACCGTTTACGAGTGGATAAGAAAATATAAAAAAGGTGCCATTGACGCTCTAAAAAACAAAAAAAGACCGGGGAATCATAGAAATTTAAGCTATGAAGAAGAAAGAGAGTTCTTAAAGGCTTTTGAAGAAAAAGCACAAAAAGGTCAGATTGTAACAGCCAAAGAAATTGAAAAAGCCTATATCGAAAAAGTAGGACACTCCATCGGCAGTGGACAAATCTATTATGTACTGAAAAGACATGGTTTCAGAAAAATAATGCCACGCAGCAGACATCCCAAAAAAGCAAGTGAAGAGGCAATAAACGCCTCAAAAAAATTAACTGTCGAGCAGCCGAATTAAAAAGTAATCATTCAAGTAAACAGGTTCATATCTTCTTTCAAGATGAAGCGGGATTTGGTCGAATCAACAAACCAAAATACTATTGGTGTAACAACAAACTAAGACCGAGTGTTCCCTGCCATCATATTCGAGAATATCGATATGCGTATGGGGCGGTAGATCCCCAAACAGGAGAACACTTTTTCTTGGTATTGCCTTATTGCAACACGGATTGTATGAATATATTTTTAGAGGAACTGTCTCAAAAATACAAAGAGGATATGATTCTGCTTATCTGCGATGGAGCAGCTTGGCATAAATCAAAAGAGTTACAAATACCGAAGAATATTCAGATAACATATATCCCACCATACACACCGGAGATGAATCCAATCGAACAAATTTGGAAACAAATACGTGCAATGGGATTTAGAAATGAACTTTTTCATTCTTTATCCCATGTAATCGACCGACTATGCGAAACCATCAACAAATTGACAAAGCCAATGGTTCGAAGCATTACTAATAGGGACTGGTTAGAGTGTATGGAATTTAATAGGTATTAGTATAAATCTATCGAATACGCCATACTTATCATATATCAATTACATTAAAATGGGCAATTCCTCTTTGGAACTGCCCATGCGTTTTCTAAAATATGTGTTTTTTTCTTTTAAAATGATGTAGCAATATGAATTTCAAGTTTGTTGAGTACCTAAACCTACATAAATACCAGCTTATTATTCCAACGGCTTCATCGTCGGGACGAAATGGTACATCATTCACTTGCTGTTCTATCATCTGCCAAGTTCTACTGATATATTGTTTGAAGCCCATTTTTAGGTTTTCCTATCTCCTAAACGTACACCCTCGGAGCAGCATTATTTGTAGAAATTGGTGTAAATGATGTAAGTCTAAGGGCATCTGCCGAAAAGTGCTGATCTTCGCTTTGGTATTCTGTCCTTCAACACGAACACCATAGCTGCGCCAAGACAGGTTCCCAGAAATGGCAAAATGATTCCTATCCAAACCTGCGTGTTCATTTCAATCACCTCTTAGGGCAGGTAGCAAAAAAAGCAATTTCATCTAAATCCCTTATTTTTTTAAAATCCTCATAGCATTGATAACGGCAATAATGGTAACACCTACATCGCCAAATACTGCTTCCCACATCCCTGCAATACCGAGAGCACCGAGGATCAGGAACACGCCTTTGATTCCAAGGGCAATCACGATATTCTGCGTGACGATCTTCTTGGTCGCCTTGGCCACGTCTATAGCCTCTACCAGTTTTCCCGGCTCATCCGTCATCAGTACGACGTCGGCGGCTTCGATAGCGGCATCGGAGCCAAGACCGCCCATTGCAATACCGACATCCGCACGGGCAAGCACCGGGGCGTCATTGATACCGTCACCGACAAAGGCCAGTTTACCGCCCTGTCTTTTTTGGCTGTCCAAAAGTTCAACCTTTTCTACCTTCTGGTCAGGCAAAAGCTGGGCATGGTATTCATCCAGTCCTAATTCGTCAGCAACCGCCTTGGCGATCTTCTCATCATCGCCGGTAAGCATAACAGTCTTTTCTACGCCTATCCGCTTCAAATCGGAAATAGCTTTCTTGCTGTCCGGCTTCACTTCATCCGCAATCAGGATGCAACCGGCATACTTTCCGTCAACAGCGACATAAGCCTTTGTGCCGGCTTTCTCACACGGAGTATAAGAGATGCCTTCCGCGTCCATCAGCTTGCTGTTTCCGGCAAGAACATTTCTGCCACCGTCGTTCACGCTGATACCATGGCCCGAAACCTCTTTGTAATCAGAAATCGTGTTCTGGTCGATTTCTTTGCCAAAGGCCGTGAGAATGGACTTTGCAATCGGATGGTTGGAAAAGCTCTCCGCTTTCGCCGCATATTCAAGCACCTGATCTGCGGTGAACCCGTTTTCCGGGAAAATATCGGTTACTTTGAAAACGCCTTTGGTAAGCGTTCCCGTCTTATCGAAGACAACCGTGCTGACTTTATTTAACGCTTCCAAATAGTTGCTGCCTTTCACCAGCACACCGTGCTTGGATGCAGCGCCAATGCCGCCGAAGAAAGTCAGCGGAATGGAAATGACCAGTGCGCACGGGCAGGAGATAACGAGGAACGCAAACCCTCTGTGGAGCCAATCAGCCCACGCGCCGCCAAACGCCAACGGAGGAAGAATGGCAAGAATTGCGGCCATGATCACAACTACAGGAGTATAGTACCGGGCAAAGGTTGTAATAAAGTTTTCCGTAGGCGCTTTTCTGCTCGAAGCATTCTCCACCAGATCAATGATCTTGGAAACGGTGGATTCTCCGAAAACTTTCGTGACCTGAATCGTCAATACGCCGCTCTGATTGATGCAGCCGGAAAGTGCGTCATCACCCTTACGGACACTTCTCGGAACAGATTCGCCGGTAAGAGCCTTGGTATCGAGCATGGATTCCCCGTCAAGCACAACGCCGTCCAGAGGAATCTTCTCGCCTGGCTTCACAACAATGACTTCTCCGACCGCAACCGTCTCCGGCGCAACGGTGAGAAGTTCACCGTTTCTCTTTACCGTAGCCGCATCAGGGCGAATATCCATCAGGTTGGCAATGGACTTTCTGGAACGCTGAACAGCCAGATCCTGAAACAGTTCCCCAATCTGGTAGAACAGCATGACGGCAACCGCTTCCGGGTATTCACCAATGGCAAATGCACCGACGGTGGAAAGGGTCATCAGGAAGTTTTCATCAAAGACTCGGCCCTTAAGGATATTCTTTAAGGCTCTCAGCACAACGTCGTAGCCAAGAATGATGTAGGATGCGATCAGGAAACCAAGTTCCACCGGCAGCGGTACCTTGGCAAAGACTGACAGGACTATGCCAACCGCATAAAGGACAGCGCCAACACTCAGTCGGATGATTTTCTTCTTGGGGTCACCGTCATCATCGTCATCGTCATCATCTGCCGCGGTATTTGTTTTCCCAGCAGCGGCGGCTTCGGGCACATACTCTGAAACGGGAATATCCGGCTCATGGCTGTGGACAATGGTTTCTATTTTTCCCATTATCGTACTCGCAGCATCCGACGCCACTTGAATTGTCAATGTCTGCTTCATCAGGTTGACAACGGACGAAGTCACCCCGTCCAGCTCTCCAACCTCTTTTTCGATTTTTGCGGAGCAGTTCGGGCAATCCATCCCTTTCAGCATGAAAACTCGTTCCATAATGGCCTCCTTGTATTTTTGCTTTATTGCTCAATCATTCAACTATGAATGTAAAAATATATTCCCTACTCCCGCAAATGCTCAAAACCCATCTCTATCATTCCTTTTACATGGTCATCAGCAAGAGAATAATAGACGATCTGGGCTTCTCTGCGGAATTTTACCAGATTTGCAAGACGCAATGCTTTTAACTGGTGAGAAACGGCAGATTTTGTGACCCCAAGTAGTACGGCAAGATCGCATACGCACATCTCGCTCTGCTCCAAGGCGTGTAAAATCTGCACTCTGGTACCATCGCCGAACAGCTTAAACAAAGATGCCAGTTGAACGTAATCCTCCTTCGACTGCATCTTAGTTTTTACCTCATTCACGACTTCCTCATGTATCACATCGCAATCGCAAGTGTAAGACTGTTCTGCCATAAGGTCACCGCCTTTCTTTAGTAGTTGAACAACCTTTCAACTACTATTATACTCATGATTTTTTATTTGTCAAGGGGGGAGGAAAAATTTTTTACATAATCCCGAATTCAAGACACTCAACAGTCTGACACTGAATGTCATCTAAAGCGGCATGAAATTGAAGGTTTCGAATTGGTAAACAGCCTACTGCAGTATTCAGTTGTCAAAATACAAGTGAAAGGGCTGACCTTTTCGTGGCTCGGAATTAACCCCTTCACTCATTTGGACAAAGGGGGTCAAAATGCACACCCAAAATCACCCCTTTTTCAAAAATTTCTTGAAAAAATTTTTTTAGAAACAAAAAAGCCGCCTATCCCGATAAAGGAATAAGCGGCTTGCTTATATAGCTCTATATTTTATTTTTTGAAAAGGAAATGACTACGAAACAGTACGCACTATGAAAGCCTTTTTCTTTGCTTTCATCATCTTTAAGATGACTTCATCAACAGCGTCGGTGTATCTGCCTTGAGCCATAAGTGCGTTCTTTTTATCTATAAGCGAATGTATGATTTGAGAGCGTTCCTGCTCGGTTAGATTGATATAATACTTCTTCATTTGTAGTCCCTCCATTCGATTACAGTATATCCATAATCGTTGCCAGCTTCAAATATGCAAAAAAAGAACCCCGAACTATACAGTCCGAGGTTCTGTCGTAAACATCGTTAAATGCCGAGTTTACAAGGCTTTTTTATTCAATTTACAATGTAGCCGTTACAATGAAGCCACTGGATTAACAATTTACGATTCTCGTGATTTACGACACGCATTTGTCGTAAAAGACGAGCGATGCTCAAAAAGTCATTTGTCGTAAATCTGTCGTAACCCCCGTTTTACGACATTTTTTTGGATTAACAAAACGCTGCAAACGCTGTCAAAACCTGATTTTTATGGGTTTTTAGTCCGAGAGGGGCTTCATCGTCGGGAACAGCAGCACATCACGGATGCTGGATTGGTTTGTAAACAGCATAACCATTCTGTCTATGCCGAAGCCCAGCCCGCCCGTTGGAGGCATGCCGTATTCCAGCGCGTTGAGGAAGTCCTCGTCTATGCTGGCATTGATGCCTTCGGCGCGGCGTTTTGCCACCTGCTCCTCAAAGCGTCTTCTTTGGTCGATGGGGTCGTTAAGCTCGGAGAAGGCGTTGCCCATTTCCTGACAATTGATGAAAAATTCAAAGCGTTCGGTGAACTCCGGGTTTTCCGGTTTGCGCTTGGCAAGCGGAGAAATGGCTACCGGATAATCGGTGATAAACACCGGCTCCACCAGCTTATCCTCTACAAAGGCATCAAAGAAGGCAGCGAGCACATCCCCCTTTGTATGGTCTTTTTCCACCTCTACATGGTGCTCTTTGGCGCAGGCTCTTGCTTCCTCATCGCTGCTCCAGTCGTGATAGTTCACGCCTGCATATTGTTTGACCGCATCCACCATGGTCAATCTCGGCCACGGGGTCTGCAGGTTGATGATATTTTCACCGGAGGGAATTTCCGTGCTTCCGCAGGCCTTGATGGCAACAAAGGAGTAAAGCTCCTCCACCATGTCCATAACCTCGCGATAATCCACATAAGCCTGATAGGTCTCTACAGAGGTGAATTCAGGATTGTGTGTGGCATCCATGCCCTCATTGCGAAAAATTCTGCCCACTTCGTAAACCTTGTTCATGCCGCCCACGATAAGGCGTTTGAGATAGAGCTCGGTTTCGATGCGCAGGAACATATCGATATCCAATGCGTTGTGATGGGTTTTAAAGGTTTTGGATGCCGCGCCGATTTCGATGGTTTGCAGCACTGGCGTATCCACTTCAATAAATCCGCGCGCATCCAAAAATTCTCGCACTGCGGAAATGATTTTAGAACGCTTGATAAAAACATCCTTCACTTCGGGATTGACAATCATATCGAGATAACGCTGGCGATAGCGTAAATCCGTATCCTTCAGCCCATGGTATTTTTCCGGCAGAGGCTTCAGCCCCTTGGTAAGCAGAGTTAATTTCTTGGCATGTACGGATATTTCACCCTTTTGTGTGCGGAAAACATAACCTTCCACACCGATAATATCACCTAAGTCCATTTGTTTAAAATCTTGGTATTCCTCAGCGCCAATATCATCCCGCCTGATGTATACCTGTACTTTGCCCTCACCGTCAAGAATGTGCGCAAATGAGGCTTTTCCCATAATGCGTCGACTCATAATGCGTCCGGCAATGCGCACGTCGCTGCCCTCAAGAGCATCAAACTGATTAATAATTTTCTGCGAATCACTGTTGATGTCGAATTTGGTAATCTGATACGGACTGTTTCCCGCATCTATCATCTTTTGCAATTTTTCACGGCGTATGGCCTCTTGCTCCGAAAAATCTTTTTCGCTGAGTTCCTGGTTCAATAGCTGTTGCTCATCCATGATTTATCTTTTTGTCCTTTCGATTTTCTTAATTTGCAGCTCAAAAGAACCGTTCGGAGCTTCAATTGTGACGGTTTCGCCTTTTCTATGTCCTGCCAGGCCGATTCCTATCGGGCTTTCACTGGATATTTTTCCTTCGTCAGGATTGCTCTCTCTGGGACCGACAATATCGTAAGTAACGGTTTCTTCCATTTCGACATCAAAAACAGTCACTGTAGTGCCAATACCTACTACATTGGATTTTATTTTTGTATCGTCCACAACGACTGCATGACGAATATATGTTTCCAGTTCCTTAATTTCTGCTTCCAGGCGGCTCTGCTCATTCAAAGCCTCATCGTATTCGGCGTTTTCAGACAAATCGCCAAAACCTCTGGCGGTAGCAATTTGATCCGCCACTTCCTGACGGCGCACAGAGGTTAGATAGGTTAATCTTTCTTTTGCGCTCTGCATTCCTTCCGCAGTAAGTTCTCTTACATTATTTTCCATATTTTCAATTCAACCTCCGTATGTATGTAAAGATCCAAAATCTCTATATCAAAATCTCTTGCAGCCTGAAATCTGCACGCAACATAGCAGCGTCCTGGAGTCTCTGCATATTTCCGCTTTTGTTGAGAAATGAAGTGATACTCTATAGAATTAACCATGCCTCGTCATAGAATACCGACTCGGTGCAGCCCAACGCTGATAAAGCCTATTATAGTATAGTCCGGAACACTTTGTCAACGACTGAAATATTCTTACATATCCAAATCGAGTCACCTCGTATAAAAGTGTATTGATTTCGTTTTTCTTCATTATAATAAAACATAAACAAAAGCGAGAGTATTGTCAAAGCAAACATAGACATTTGTAAAAAATAGATGATTGTTACAGATATTCGCCTTTTCATTGACATTTGCCAATGCATATCTTAAAATAAAATGAGATTAATGTATTTTGGGGGTTTTATTGTGGACAAAGCAATGAAAACATCGAATCAATTCCGCCGTGCCATATTTGCTCTGGCTCTTATTTTAAGCCTGCTTATGAGCAATATTGCATGGGCTGTAAAATATCCCACGGAAGGGCTTACTTTAGATAAGGTAAATGTCCGAAAACGCCCGAACATCAGCAGCATTATAGAAGGGCGGCTGGAAGCCGGCACAATCGTTACCTTGCTTGGGATGAGCGGTAATTTTTATCAAATCAAACACGAAAGTGTAAGCGGATATATACATAAAGACTATGTACAAATCGGTACCAAGCCCACGCCTACGCCGGATCCGGTTAAATTCACCACCCTGTCCCAGGGTAGCCAAGGCGCGGAAGTGCTTGCACTACAGGAAGCCTTGACCGAGCTTAAATTTTACTCAGGAAAACTGGACGGCAACTATGGCGGCAGCACGAGAGATGCGGTAAGAGCTTTCCAGAAAGTAAATAAATTAACTGTTGACGGCAAAGCGGGCGACATTGTTCAAAAACTCATTTATGACGGTAAACCCAAAAACAAAAATAACAACGCCACTAAAGTAAAGACTCTGCCTCCGATTGCCGGTGTACAGATGGTATACGGTTCACGCGGACAAGCAGTAGCCGATTTACAGACCAGGCTGAAAGAACTTGGCTATTATAAATCGGAAATCACTCGTTCCTATGATATGCGCACCAGAAGCGCGATAAGCCGTTTCCAAGAAAAGAACGGCATCAAAAAAAATTTGGGGAATGCGACCGCTGAAACACAGGCATTATTGTATAGTAAGCTTGCCATCCCTGCCGATGTAAAGCCCACCCCCGCGCCTACGCCGTTACCCTCTGCACCGACCGAAAAGCTCGTACGTGGAAAATCCGGCAAAGAGGTTACCAACTTACAAAAGGTATTGATCGGCTTGGGTTACTACGAGGGAAAAGCAAACGGTAAATATGACAATAAGACCATCGAGGCCGTTACCGAATTCCAAAAGAAAAACGGATTAAAAGCGGATGGCGTGGCAGGAACAAATACCATCAGTTTGATGTTTTCCGGAAACGCTGTCAAGAAAGACGGCAATCTTGCAGCCCCTCCCGCTGTAACACCCGCTCCGCCACAGCAGAACATTGTATTTCCTAATATTACTGACAACACCAGAACCCTTAAAGAGGGCGACAGCGGAGACGATGTGCTCTCTATGCAGCGCAGACTCACCCAGCTTGGATACTACAAGGCAAGAAACGACAGCAAATTTTTATCCGACGACAGAGCCGCTGTGCTTGCATTTCAAAGGCGCAATAACCTCAACGCCACAGGTGCAGCGGATGTTGCCACTTTGCGCGTATTGTACAGCGCAAGCGCTGCCCCCTACCAAAGCAGCAATATCATTTCCGGAACGCCTGCACCCTTGACGGTAAGTTTACGACAGGGCGACAAGGGCGATGCCGTGTTCCAAATGCAGCAACGACTGATTGAACTGAAATATTTGAATCTTGCTGCCGACGGCAGCTTTGGTACCACGACCAAGCGCGCTGTAATCGCCTTCCAAAGAGCGCACAAGCTAACTGCCGATGGAGTGGCAGGCGCTGCTACACTATCGCTTCTGTATTCCAAAACAGCGCTGAGCAACAATGCCGCTAATCCTGATAAGATGGGCATCGTAAAAAAAGGCGATAATAGCCCAACAGTGCGCGCTTTACAGGAAACATTGATCCGATTAGGCTACTTAACCGGCATTGCAGACGGTAAATTTGGTGCAAACACACAATTGGCCTTGATGAAGTTCCAAACCAGAAATAATCTGAAGTCTGATGGTATTGCAGGTATGATGACTTGGACTGTGTTGAACAGCTCCGATGTGAAACTGGCGCCCGGCGCTGCTCCTACACCAAAACCAACGGCGCCGCCGCTAACGAATATTCCTTCTGCAGCAAATGTGCAGTTTGAGCATTGGTATACATACATACGAGCATTGTCCAGAAGACTACCTAATATCACCATATTTGATTACTCCACCGGCATATCCTGGCACTTAAAGGTATTCAGCACCGGTACACACGCCGACTGTATACCTGTTTCTGCCCAAGATACGGAAAATATGATGCGCGCTTTTGGCGGAAAACACACATGGACGCCAAAACCTGTATGGGTACAATTCAGTGACGGCAGCATCTATATGGCAACCACACACAGCGTTCCGCACGGTACCAATGCAGCCAATAACAGCAATAACTTTGCCGGACACCTATGCCTGCACTTTCCAAGAACATTGGCCCAGGTACAGGCTATCGGACCCTATGCTACCAGCCACCAGACCGCTGTAGAATTAGGATGGCTGCAAACACAGCAGCTGGCAAAACAATAATTGTAGAAAATTCTATGTGTGATACCTGAAATTGTCACACAATTATTACAAACGGGTTGATTTCATTGAAAAATCAACCCGTTTTTTGTATAATGTTGTGTGTGAAAGGAGGGTTGCAATTGCGTTTTTTTAGAAGATTTATTTGGTTTGTGCTATCCAGGCTGTTTCTTATCAGCTGTTTGATTGCAATCTTCGCGCTCACATTCTATTACACGATGAACGCAGCAGATATTTATATCGTATTGAAGGACGGCATGGCTTCTCGAGCGCAGGTAATCATGTACAGCGATGATGTACAGTCGCTGTACAAGTATTTTTTACCTGCCTATATGGAACGAGACGAAAGCTTGCAGCTGAAGCTGCAAGGGCAATCCCCATACTCATGGTATAAAGTTCGCGGTATAGACCATCGTCTGGAAGTGACCTGGATGTGGACATGGCCCTGGGAATCCAGTGCCAGCGTAGAGTTTATTGAAAGAATTCCCCACATAGACGGAACGGTGCTTTCACAATACCGACAGGTAGTACTCTCACAGGGCAACGAAAGCGCACTCTATCCTCCACGATGGAAGACCGGTAAATACCGTGCGTTATTGGTGCATGAAAACGGACGATGGCTGATTAAAAGCATTGTGCAGGACACAGAATGGAAAGGCAGCAATTAGATTGATTGATATTATCATTAACCCGACTGCCGGAAGCGGTCATGCTAAAAAAGTAGGCATAGACATTTGCAGCTATCTGAATGAAAAGTGCATACAACACAATGTTTTTTTTACAGAGTATCCCGGGCATGCCAAAAAATTAGCGCAGGCATCCGCAGCAAACGGAACAGAAATTGTGATTTGCGTCGGCGGTGACGGCACCGCTTTTGAAATTGCAGGCGGCTTGTCCGGCAGCGAAACCGCCATGGGCATTATCCCCGCCGGAACAGGCAATGATTTCCTGAAAAGTTTAAACATGCCCAGCTCACCTATAGAAAATTTAAAACGGATTTTATCCGGCAGCCCTCGTACGTTAGACTTGGGCAGCGCAGGCGAGAACATTTTCATCAACATATGCGGCACCGGTATCGACACCAAAGTACTGCATTATGCCGAGCGTGTAAAAAAATACGTACGCGGCATGGCACCTTATATTTTCGGGATATTACTGGCGATTGTAAAACATAAACCCTATGCCCTACGCATTACCATAGATGATGAGTACACTCTGGAGGGCAATTTTCTGCTTTGCTCTATTGCCAACGGAAGATATTTTGGCGGCGGCATACCCATTGCCCCCCATGCAGAGGTGGATGACGCCTATCTGGATGTGATTTTAGTAGATCATGTCAGCACACTGCGCATCCCATTTTATCTTGTGGGTTTGCTGCGAAGAAAGGTCATGGGCTACAAGATTTCCAAGTTTTTTCGCGCAAAGAAAGTCACATTGGAAAGCATAGGTGCGCAGGCATTGGAACTGAACGAGGATGGTGAAGTATTTCATTCCCAAAAAGTGGATTTTGCCATACTTCCAAGCGCATTAAAAGTTTACTGGTAAAGGAGATTACATTGAAAAAATATATACTGCTATTTATAATCCTATGTTTGCTCTTTATCGGCAACACGATGGCAGAAGAGAAAGATTTCAGTTTAGCCGATATTCCCATTAGCCCGAACTTTAATGTATTAAGCCCAACAAGCGACCAAAGCTATGAATCCGGGGGCAAAATTAAAATACAAACCAGCGCAAGCAACGTTGCTTCCTATAAAATTTACTTGAGTTTTGACGATACTCGGATAGAGGAAGAGTTTGTCGGTGAAAATCTGGATTTAACTATGGAGTTTGCGCCAACCTATCACCCAATTACTGTACGCATCGTGGCCTATGCGAAGGATGATTTCAGCGGTGCAGAGAGTGAAAAAACGATTCAGCTTCTTACGCCCAAACAGGAAATCATAGAAAAAATGATTGCGCTGGCCTACGCCAACTCCAAGGACAAACGCTATAATTTTGCACCTGCGGAGGAAGACCATCACATTGGCGTATGTAAAAACTTCGTGATGCGATTGTTTGATACTTTTTCTAAAGACTATGTTATGGCCGAGTATCCCGATTTAAAGCTCCATATGCCCAAAAACCGCAGCCTTGTGGACAGCAAACCCTATCAATACGGTTTGGAATGGCGCATAGAAAGCGCAGCAGACGGATCGCCATTTGAGATGGTCGAACAGTTTAAATACAATCGTGATAACAGTAAAGATGAAAATTATAAAAGCGCCTATGCGCTTATGACGAAAATTCAAAAGGGTGATTTTTTTCAGATGGTCGGTGATTATGGAGGCGGAAACGGCCCTCACTCACTGTACTTTATTGAAGACTACAACGCCGCAAGCGATACTTTGCACTGGACCGACAGCAACATGTTTGGCAAACGCGTAGATGGCGTACGATGGGGATATATGCAATTTGACGCCGTAAAAACCGGCGAATGGTTTGCCAATGTATTTAATATGAAAGATCGCGGTGCAACAATATATCGTTTGCGCGATGATTTGATCAAACCCTGAGTGTAAACATTAACTACAAAACTATTGATATGGTTTCATTTCCCAGGAGGACAGCATGAAAAACTTTTTAAACGAATCCCGCGCATTATTTGTAAAAACACTGGAAGGCATCAGCAGCTCCGCCGATAAAATGGCAAATAACGCCAAATTTAAAGCCAAAGAAATGGCCTTGATCAATAACAAGAAAGAGCTGTTAAAAAATGTAAGCGATGTCAGCTATGAGCTATGGTTGAAGGGTGTTCATTTTCCTTTGGAAATTGAAAAAATCCTGGACCAGGTTGCGCTGCTGGACGATAAGCTCAGCCAATTAAAAGCGGAACATTTTGCATATATGAATACAAAGAGCTTGGAAAATGTAAAAGAAGAGCAATGCCCTGTACATCCCGACACGGAAAATGTCGCGCAGACTCCAACAGAAGTGGATGATACAGAAAAAAACCAACCAGATGATTCAAGTTTTAGAGAATAGATGAAAACACAGAAAAATAAGCGGTAAAATCCGCTTATTTTTTATATTGACATTTGTAATAGCTATGCTAAGATTATTGTGTTTATCTGTTCGGAAAGTAAGGTGAACCCCCATTTCTATCGTAAGCGTAAAAAATAGATTGAGCCTGCATTATGTCGCGATACAATCCTTGTTCTTAGTGAGCGCCTGCTCTATGAACGGATTTGTATCCTATTTTTTAAGCAGCAACGGCTATAGTGAAATGCAGGTTGGTATCAATATTTCTCTTGCCAATTTGCTATCCTTGACTTTTCAACCCTTTGCTGCACAATTTGCAGACAAATCGCTGCATATACGTTTACAGCATATCATCACACTTTTTTCTGCCATATCCATTGTGTTTGCTCTGAGTATGCTGGCGATTTCTGCACAAAGCCACTTTTTTATTGCGCTGCATATCCTGATACTCTTCATCGTATCGCTCCAGGTTCCCTTAATCACATCGCTTGCTACGGAACATATCAATGCGGGAACACCTGTCAATTTCAACATTGCGCGCGGCATCGGTTCCGTAGCCTTTGCCGCCATGTCCATTTTAATGGGAATGCTGACCAAGAATCTTGGTCCCAATGTTACATTGATTGCTTTTTCCATTAGCGCTCTATTGTATCTTACAGCAGTACTTCGCTTCCCCCGCGCCGAAAAGCCTTCTTCTCACAAATCCGAAATAAAAGCACTCAATTTGGTGGATTTTATCCGACGCAATCATCGTTTTATGATGTCCGTTGTAGCCATGTTCTTTATTTATTCTTCCGCCGCGATTATTTCCAGTTTTTTGTTTCAGATTGTATCGGGCGTTGGCGGCGACTCGGACACCATGGGAAAAATGCTGGCTATGGCAGCGTCTGTAGAGCTCATCAGCATGTTATGCTATCCCATCGTCTATCATCGCTTAGGAAGCAATGCCAAAGTAATTAAGATTTCGTCGATAGCATTTCTGATAAAAGCGATTGCCACCTGGCAGGCAACCAGTATAGGCAGCCTTTATTTTGCACAGTTTTTACAGTTTTTCAGCTACGGATTCTTCATCCCCGCACAAGTTCATTATGTGCTGCATAGCATTTCCCGGCACGACCAGGTGAAAGGGCAAATGTTTATGAGCTTTTCCACCACACTTGCTGTGGTATTTGCCAGTTTAGCAGGCGGATACTTACTCCAACATTTCGGATTGTACAATACACTGTTATTTGGTGTGATACTTACAATCGTCGGGCTTATCATATTATTTCGATATTTAGAAGAGGATAACAAGTAAATTGTCTATGAAAACCTATCGCATTGCGACCAGTGGGGTTCTTCGCCGGAGTCCGCAAGAAGTCAGACTTAGTCTACACTATACCATACTACAAGGCTTGTATTGGTTTGGCATATGTGCCGTCAACGGCTTTGTTTCGTACTATTTATCCGAAAAAGGATTTACAGATAAACAAATCGGCATGATTATCGCCGCTGTGAATACCATATTACTGATAAGCCAACCTTTTGTGGCACAATTTGCTGACAAGGCTATAAAGATACGAATTAAGCATATCATTTTGCTGTTTATGAGCATATCTATGCTGCTTGCCGGCGCAATGTTTTATTTTTCACCAAAAAGTAATCTATTTATGCCAACCTATCTTATACTTTTGGTATTGACTTCCCTGAGCGCAGGCTTGCTAACCACCCTTTCGTCGGAGCATATTGCAAGAGGCACACGTATTAATTACAGTATAGCGCGCGGCATAGGCTCTATATCCTTTGCCAGCATGTCGATTATTGCAGGTTTATTGACCAAGCGTATGGGACCAAATGTCAGCATGCTTCTGTTTATTTTGTTTGTAACCCTTTTTATTTTAGCCTTGATACGCTTTCCCAGTTCAGAAAAAACAATCAAACGTTCCGATGCCACCGCCACACTCAGCCTAAAAGGATTCGTGTTGACGCATAAACGGTTTATGCTGACAGTGTTTGCAACTTTCCTCATGTTTATCTCCAACAACATGGTATCCACTTATTTTTTTCAAATCGTTGAAAATGTGGGCGGAGATGCCTCCTCTTTCGGCAAAGCGGTAGCAATCGCAGCTTATATCGAACTGATCAGCATGATGTTGTACCCTCTGATTAAAAAGCGTTTTGGCAGCCATGCCATGATTATGAAGCTATCCTCTATTGCAATATTCCTGAAGTCTATATTCATTCTGCACGCGGTTTCGGTAGGCTCCATTTACCTTGCACAGACACTGCAGTTTTTTGGTTTTGGATTCTACATACCTGCCCAAGTGTATTATGTCAGCAGTGTGATTCCGGAAAAAGATATTGCCAAAGGGCAAATGTTTATCGGATTTGCCGGTACACTTGCTGTAGTTTTTTCCAGCATGGTTGGAGGCCACTTTTTTGATAAGATTGGCATGTACCAGACCATCATGATAGGCGCAGGGCTTAGCTTCATTGGCATTGTAATGATGTTTTTCTGTATGGAAAAAGACAAATATACAGATTTGGACTAAGTTTTTTGGCAACATTAACTGTGTTGAGATACAATAGATAGGTAACAAAAAAAAGGTTCTCTGTCAACAGTTGGGGGTAGGGAAAAATTGCATGAATAAGTATTCCAAAATGGATGAGATATATCATCACTAAGCAAGTAATAGAATTCTGTTTCTAAGGGTTCTGAATGAG
>JBHADM010000013.1:0-10509 GCA_041855045.1 Bacillota bacterium
CCTGTAATCGCATGCGCATACGATGAAACCGAATGAGCATACGATACATGGGCATACGCATACGATACCCCATAAGCATACGGTTTTTAGTCATAAGCATACGATTCCGGAGCATCGTATGCTCATGCCTGTAAGAGAACAGCTTTTCTGTGGAGCAAAAGGGAGAGAAAGCGCGTCATGCGCATACGATGCCTTCTCGGAAATACCGTGAAATAAGGGCATATAGCCAAAAAAGTCACAACCCCAATCTCGTATCAAGATTAGGGTTGTGATGTGGCGGAGACGGTGGGATTCGAACCCACGTGGCGTTCATCACGCCAAAACGATTTCGAGTCGTTCTCGTTATGACCACTTCGATACGTCTCCGTGTATTATTCTGCGCGCCAGTCGCAGATGATACGGTCAAATAGGGTAAAACTGGCAGTATCGCCAACCTGTAAAGGCAGCTGCTTGTTGACATCAAGAAAAATATCCACATCGTCGTCGCCATGCCTGTCCTCACCGGTTTTCACTGTGATGCTGATGCACTCAAAGTTATCACGAATGATTTTATCATGGCTGATGGCTTTTATCAAGCCCTGAATGCTGCGCTTTCTGCCTGTCAGCATCAGCTGCAGCGTCTTTTTGTAGTGAAAAACAGGCATATATAGCATACTGATATAAAATATGGCAAAGAATCCGTACAGTATGCTCAAGCCCATTGTCAGCAGCCTGATGCGGAATATAAAGCTTGTAATGATGCCCGTAAGAAAAACAATGCTGATGATGATAAACACCAGTATACGCTTTTTTTCTTGTTTTTCTGCCAACAGCATATCGTTTTCTGTATACATACTATTTTCTCGGTCTGATTAATATCAGTGGGGTAAGCTCGTCACCCTGTCCGCTGGGATTGTCTGCCAAAGCGTCCTGTATCTGGGCGTCACTTAAAGGAAAATTCTTGTTTTTAGCCAGCATGTCGCGCTGTATATCGTTTGCATCCATCAGCACCACCGGAATACCCGTTTTGGCATAGAGGTCATCGCAAAGCTCCTGTGCATTTTCGGGATTGATCAACGCCAGTTTTTTGTATACCTCAAAGCTGGAGCGAAAGTAGAAACCGTCGATGCCGCCGACACCCTTGCCGCATACTTCATAGAATACGCCTTTGCGGCCAAAAGGTTTGGTGACGGCGCTTAAAAAGGCTGCTAACAGTACACGGGGCAGTCCGACAAGGTCGATTACCAACTGTAGCTTGTGCGGTTCATGCATGCCGACGCCGGTGGTATTGATACCGGCAAAGCGCCACATCAGGTTAGCCCAGAATCCGGGTTTTACATCCTCTATTGCACGTACTGATTTCACACACATCCACATCACCTTTGCGCCGAAGCTCAACAAGTCGCCATCCTGATACAGCGGGCGTACATATTTTTCCACCAGCGCCGCTTGGTCTTCGCCAACTTCCACAAAGTGGGTCTGTATGGCAAAACGCTCATATACTTTGCCGTCGCTGCCGTTTACCGCGCCGCGGTCAAAATATACGATACCGTCTTTTTCGCGTCTTTGTTCTTCCAGATTTCTGCTCGGAATAATACCCATGTTACACTCCTATATATTCTCAAAAAATGCTTTGTTATCAGCGTTTACCAACACTTTATAGGCGTCAAAGTGCAGCTTGTGCGGCTCGGCATCTATATAGCGCAAAATATCAGACATACGGACTTTTTCGCGGAAATTTAGCAAGGAAAACGCCACGCCGTATTTTTTCGCGCGTCCTGTTCTGCCTATGCGGTGCAGATAATATTCGTTCTCGTTGGGAAGGTCGTAGTTGATAACGGCCTCCACATCATCCACGTCTATGCCGCGTGCGGCAACGTCAGTTGCGATGAGTATGGGGAATTTACCGCGCTTAAAGCGATCCATCACCACACTGCGCTTGGACTGTTTCATATCGCCGTGCAGGGCATCGCAGGGGTAGCCTTCCTTGCTCAGCATGTTCAGCAGCTTTTCGCACATGACCTTGGTATTGGTAAATATCATCATGCGGTCAAACTGGTCGGAATCAATAAGATACAGCAAAGCTTCAAATTTATCTTCGGTGTCTATCGTATATTCCGTAATTTTTGGCTTGTTTTCGAGCTTGGCCTCTATGGTTACTTCTACCGGTTCGTATAAATACTTCCACGCAATGTTCATAACTTCCACATTGCTGGTGGCAGAAAACAATACCAACTGTCTGTCTTGTGGTGTTTTCTCAATGATCGCGCTGACATCTTTTACAAAGCCCATGTTTAGCATTTCATCCGCTTCGTCCAGCACCAGGGTATGTACATGGCGCAAGTCCAGCAGCTTTCGGTTGCACAAGTCCATCACTCGTCCGGGTGTACCGACGACAATCTGTGGTTCCTGTTTCAACCTTGCAATCTGCTTCTTGATGGGGAATCCGCCGCATATGGTGGCAATGCGCAGGCCTTTGATATATCTGCTCAGTTCCGTTATCTCGTCGGCTATCTGTGTGGCAAGCTCACGCGTAGGGCAGAGCACAAGCTCCTGTACATGCTTGTCTGTCAGGTTGACATACTCCAACATGGGTATGGCAAAAGCGACGGTTTTGCCGGTACCCGTGGGGGCGAGCGCGATCATATCCTTGCCTTCCATCATGTGCGGAAGGGTTTTTGCCTGTACTTCGGTCAGCTCGTGAAAGCCCATGTGGGCAATCGCTTTGCGTACTTCTTTGCTGATGGTATGTTGTTCAAATATATCTTCTATGTTATACAATGTATGCTCCTAATAAAGTAATCTTTGCAATTATATCATATTTACCAAGCCTTTTCCATAGCAATATTTGACATCCCCAACTTTCACACATATAATAAAAGAAACACATATCCATAAGGAGTTAATATCAATATGAACATACAAAAAAGTGACATCCCTTCTGCTACCGGGCAGACTTTGCGTTTGTTAAAATGGCTTCCGGAACAGCCCAAAGCCATCGTGCAAATCATTCACGGTATGGCGGAACATATCGATCGCTATGATCACTTTGCGCAGTTTTTGGTCGAGCATGACTTTGCCGTTGTTGGAAACAATCATGCAGGGCATGGGGAAACTGCCAAGCTAAAAGGATACTTTGCCAAAAATGACGGCTGGGATAAGGTGATAGAAGATATTCATCAAGTGCGTCTGGACATGCAAAGGGAATTCCCAAATATCCCATATTTCATGCTGGGGCACAGTATGGGCAGCTTCCTGCTGAGGACATACATACAAAAACATGCAGAGGGTTTACAGGCGGCCATTCTTTCCGGTACAGGTCAGCAAACATCTGTCATGCTTGCCCTTGGCAGCGCGATAGCCAATATGCAGTGTATACTTGGCGGCGCACAGAAGCCCTGCAAGCTCTTGAGCAGCATTAGCAATAAGCAGTTTTCCGCTACCATTGCAAATCATAAAACGGAGTTTGACTGGCTCAGCCGTGATGAGGAACTTGTTGCCCGCTATATAGCGGACGAATATTGCGGTTTTGTATTCACTGCCCGCGCCTATCTGGATGTATTCCATGGTTTTCGCAGCATTGCGGATGAAGAAAACTACAAACACGCAAATAAAGCATTGCCCATCTATGTAATTTCAGGAGAAAACGACCCGGTGGGGGAAAACGGAAAAATGGTGCGCTATGTTGTAGATATGATGCGCGGATGGGGTTTTGAACATATCACAATGAAACTATATCCCGAAGCAAGGCATGAAATACTTAACGAAATCAATAAAGAAGAAGTGTATGACGATGTGCTGCACTATCTGGAAGGACAATTAAAATGTTAGATTTTACGTTTTACAGCCCCACCAGCGTGGTTTTTGGCAAAAAAAGTTTAGAACAATTACCGGCGCAGCTAAAAAAGTTTGGTGCCGCAAAAATACTCTTGCACTACGGTACATCCAGTGTGGAAAAATCCGGTTTGCTCGACAAAACTCTGACTCTGGTCAAACAGACAGGCGCGGAAGTCACGCTTTTGGGCGGTGTGCGTCCCAATCCGGTGGTGAGTCTGGTACGGCAGGGGGTAGCCATTTGTAAGGAAAAGAAAATTGATTTCATTCTCGCCTTGGGCGGCGGCAGTGTGTTGGATTCTGCTAAAGCAATAGCTGTCGGTGCTTTAATAGAAGAAGATATTTGGGATATATTTGAACACTCCAAAGCCATTCAGAAAGCCTTGCCGGTGGGTACCATACTGACGCTCTCCGCAACAGGCAGCGAGCTTAGCTCCCGCTCGGTTGTGTCCAATGATGAAAGCAATGCCAAGCTGGGTATGGGTGCCGACTGTCTACGCCCTGTGTTCTCGATACTCAATCCGGAATTTACCTATACGGTAAACAAATGGCAAACCGCATCGGGGACCATCGACATTCTTATGCATACCATAGAGCGCTATTTTACAAAAACACCTGACGTGGCGTTAACAGACTCCCTTTCGGAAGCCTTGATGCGCAATGTGATCAGTGCAGGCAGCATCGCCTATCATACACCGGATGATTATGAGGCGCGCGCGACATTGATGTGGGCAGGCAGTCTTTCTCACAATGATTTAATGGGCTTAGGCAGGCAGCAGGACTGGGCCTGCCATCGCCTGGAGCATGAAATGAGTGCTTTGGATACAAGTATTACCCATGGCGCAGGCCTTGCCGTTTTGTTTCCGCACTGGGCAAGTTATGTGATGCATGAAGATTTGGATCGCTTCTGTCGTTTTGCTAAGGAAGTTTTTGGCGTATACGGCGACGGATATACAAAAGAGCAGTGGGCGAAAGCCGGTATACAGGCCTTTGTCAATTACGCCACCGCTTTGGGTATGCCGCAAAAGCTGCATGAATTTGGCTTGCAAGAAGAAGATTTACCCCTGATGGCCAAACGCTGCGCAGATTTCTATAAAACGATAGGAACATTTAAAGTGTTGCATTACGAGGATATGCTTAACATTTATAAGCTGGCATATTAAGAGGAGCATATGAACTCTATTTTACAAGTTCCCGCTGCAGGGGAAACTTTTGCCCCACCGGTGGAAAGCACCGCCGAGAAAATCGCTGCAGAAGGTAACAGTGTAATTAACAAAGTTTTACAATTCGGTATAGGTGGTTTCAGTGTGGCGGATTTGCTGCAAATACTGCTGACCGTCTTGGTAATATATATACTTGTCAAGTATTTAGTGGGCAGTGTACGCGCCGCTTTGAATAAAACAACGCTTGATAAAGGCATTATCGGCTTTGCGACCAGCATACTCAAAGGGCTTATCTATATCTTCGGTTTCATCGTGATAATAGAGGCGTTCGGTGTGCCGACAACGCAGTTGGTGGCAGTCATTGGTATACTGGGTTTGGCCATATCTCTGTCCATCCAAAACTTTATGAGCAATGTGATGAGTGGCATCAGTATTCTGCTTGCCAAGCCCTATCAGGTTGGAGATGTCGTAGAGGCAGAAGGCAGCATAGGCGAAGTCAAACAGATCGGACTGCTCTATACGGAAATACTGTCCATAGAACAAAAAACACATTTTATCCCAAACAGCATCATGGCAAGCAAACGCATCATCAATTTTTCGAAAAATAATACGCGAAAAATAGATACCGTTGTTTCTGTTTCCTATGAGAGCGACGTAGAGTTGGCTAAAACGATTATTTTGCGCGTTTTAAATACGGATGAACGTGTATTTAAAGACCCGGAACCTTTGGTGCGCCTTAAAAATCTGGGCACATCCTCCCTGGATATTACCGTACGCGCCGTAGTGAGCACAGGACTCTATATGGATGTGCTCTATGACTTGAACGAAATCCTGCTGAAGGAATTTCGAAAAGCCGGCATTCGTTTTGCATACCAGAGAATGGATGTGCGTGTTTTAGATTTCTGAGTTTAGCAAATTAGATTGGAATGTAATAAAGCCTTGGAATATGCATTGTATCCAAAGCTTTATTTTTTAAACATAAATATACAAAATGTACAATTTTTTGAAAGATATCACTTAGAAGAGATATTGTTCCCAAAAGATGTGGTTATAAGAAGTATAACACGGAATGTAATCTTGCCGTTATATACAAAAAAACCGCCATAAACATTGACACAGCCTTACAGATTTGTTATATTTATACATTGAAGTGTGGATGAATTAATTGTGTAAAATAGTAATGTATATAGCTTATACAGTGATTTTTGAGGGAGTGAATGAAATAATGAAAAAAATATTAAGTGTATCCTTATTCTTGCTCTTGGGTTTAATATTTTTGAGGAGTAACATGGCATTTGCGCAGAGAGCGCCACAAGAATTGCAAAATGTCATTGCAAATATTACCATTTTTGACAAAGCCAATGGTCGTAATCTTACGCCGACATCCGGTGTGTATAATATGACTAAAGATTCCAACTATGCTTTTTATTTTATGTTTGATTTGACAGCATATGATAATAACCTTGTGGATGGAGATTTCTTTGAAATTGAAATTCCCGCGCCCATTGCGCTGAATAACGCAGAAACAATTTCTGTATCGTATCGCTTTCCGAACGCTACCGAGGTGCAGCTTGCGGATGTATTTGTCACGGCAAACCCTGGTATAAATGCAGGAGGCAAACTGAAGTTTACACTAAAAAATTTAGCGCAGTATATGGCTGCAAACAATGCAACGTCCGTTGAGAATGTGACAGGAAATTTTTTTGTTACCATCAATACGGCCAATACACAGAACGCAAGCGATATTGCCATCAATACCGGCAACCATGTGTTCCCATTCCGCTATCAAATCAATCCTCGACAGCAAAGCGGAGATAACGCCGCTGCCAAGGCAAATGAAAACTATGTGAAACTATACGGTGTGTTGCAAAATGATCCAGTTATGATTACCTCGCCCAGCCTGGGCTATCCCACTCCGACACCCTTGCATGTACACCATTGGGGCATACGTATCAATACCTCCAAAGAAACCTATCAAACCATTGTGATTCGCGATGAAGTGAGTCAGAATCACGCGCCTATGATGATCATTCCGGAAACGTTTACCCTGTATCGCGGGTCGGAATTTAACTCCGGTTGGATATTAGATCCTGCTACCAGGGAAACACTTGTACAGGGTACGGATTATACCGTCGATATAACGTCCGACTTTCAAAAATTCACACTAACGATACATACGGTACCGGGTAAAGAAGACTACGCATATCTCTTGCGCTATATGACAACTGCTCCCGGAGATGGCTCCAAAGTGGCAAATTCTGTGTGGATGGAAGGCGACGGAAACCAGGTCATTCCTACAAAGAGCGTACCGGGCAGAAGATTCCTTACTGTTGAACGTAATAGCTTAGTGTCCTCCGGTGGTTCTATTACAATTGATCCTTCCAATGCATTAATTGTTTATAAGGTTGATCAGGATACGCGTACACGTTTAGCCGGAGCAACCTTTGAGATTACACAGCCGGATGGTACGATAGTCACTGCCACTACCGATGCGCAGGGCAGACTGGTCTACAAATTTTCGAATAACTTTGTCGGCAGACAATTTACGGCGCGTGAAATAGTGCCGCCAAACGGTTATGCGTTTGAGAATAAAGCCTTTACATTCACTTTGGGCAGAGACGGCGTGTTTCGCACAGTAACTAATAAAAAACGCGATCCGGCGGCATTTTCCATCCATGCAAAGAAAACATTGTCAGGAAGAGCACTTGCAGCAAACGAGTTTACTTTTGTTCTGGAAGCGGAAGACGGTACAAAAACCGAGGTCACAAACCTTGCGGATGGCAGCATCAGTTTTCCTCCACTGTCTACCATTGGAACAAAGAAATACAAACTATACGAAAAACAAACTGCGGTTGCCGGTGTCACGTTGGATCCGACAATCTACTCCGTAGAGGTCAGCGTTGCCATAGATGCTAACGATCAGCTGCAAGCCACCGTCAAGTACTTTAAAAATGGTGTGGAAGTGCCCATGGCTGTTTTTGACAATACCTATCAAACAGCAGTAACAGGCGTTCATTTGCAAGCGCGCAAAACCCTTTCTGGAGGAATACTTGCCGCTAATCAATTCCGATTCGAACTCGTGGATCAAAATGGCAATGTGGTGGATACTGTCGGCAATACGGCTGCAGGCGATATTCAGTTTGCAACCCTCAACTTCAACACAGTTGGTTCTTACGCTTACACAATACAAGAAGTGCCGGGCAGTACGGGTGGATATATATACAGTGCAGAACGCTTTCCCGTTCGCGTTGTGGTGAGCGATAACGGCTTAGGAGCCTTACTTGCAACGGTTACCTATCCCAATGGCAATATTCCGACATTCATCAATACCTATTCTCCCGGTGCAACCAATATAATCATCCGCTCCACAACAGAGATACAAGGAAGAACCATTAACTTTGGACAATTTCAATATGAGTTGGTGGAAGTGAACGGCGGTGTAGAAACGCTTGTCGGTACGACGCATAATGATGCCAATGGAGATATCGTATTTCCGCCTGTTCCGTATACAACAGCCGGAGCGAGAACCTACAGAATTCGCCAGATACAGGGCAATGCGGGTGATATTTTATATGACACCAATACACATCTGATAGAAGTAAATGTCAGTGATGACGGCACCGGCAATTTAGCAGCATCCTTTGTCACTGTCGGCAGACCGCATTTTATCAATCGTCTACGTCCCACAGCATATGGCTCTCGTGTTCCGCAAACGGGCGATACAAGCAATATAGCACTTTGGATTGTCACCTTTCTAGGCTCTGCTCTTATGCTGAACGCCGCGTTGAAACGTCGTCGATCATAACCTGCAATATGCGTCTTCGGCGCATATAACAGAGATGTAAAATTTGGACTTGTTTCGTTTATTTTTCGTATGAGTTATGTTATACTAATTTTCATTCATTTATCAAAGGAGGGCTTAATGACTAATAATAAAATGCTTATACAAGATGCCTTCATTAATATCTTGGCAAAGGAGAGCTTCTATAATATTACAGTAAAAAACATTATTGAAGTGGCGGGTGTTAGCCGATCCACTTTCTATAACTATTATCAGGATAAAATTTTATTGCTGAAAGATATCACAAGCACATTTCTTGAAGGTATGGTTGCAAAGGTACAGCAGATAGCTGAAAAAGGCGTGCAAATCTTTTTGGAGGCAGCCGAAAGTAAATATTATTTCTTTTTGGAAGAATTCTTTATTTACATGCGCCAACATCATCGCTATTTAAAAGTGCTGTTGCGTGAAAATAACGGTACCAATTTTCGATCGAATTTTCTGGTCACCATGAACAAAACAATTATCAAAGTTCTAACGCAATGGGATTTATATGAACTTTTTCAAAGCAACCCTTTTTCTGAATATATTTTACAGATCATTACCGCTTCATGCATTGTAACCTTTACCAAATGGTTGCGATCCGATATGAAAATCAGTGAAAAGGAAATGACGGCGTTCTTTTCCCAGTTTTTAAGCGGGCAGTTCAGCGATACTATGTTGGAGCACGCAAAGCAACAGTTGGGTTTGGAATCGAATCACTGATGTTTACACTGCTTTTATTTTACTTACCCCTGTAAAGGGGTATTTTTTAATATAGATAGGGATTGGACCTTAGATTATGTCTACACAAGATTAATGATATAATAATCCCGGTAATTATATGGAGGATTATAAGATGGAAGCAGCCTATCACAGACATGATATTACTGACGAAGCATGGAAGTTGCTTGCACCGTTATTACCTGGTCAGCGCGGTCAGTGGGGAGGCATTTCCAAGAACAATAGAGGATTTATCAATGCAGTATTCTGGGTTTTGAGAACCGGATCACCTTGGCGTGATCTGCCTTCGGATTACGGGAAGTGGGGAACGGTTCATCAACGTTTTATTCGTTGGCAAAGAAGCGGCGTATGGGAAAAATTCTGGAAGTTCTTGTACAGGACCCGGACTATGAATGGTTGATGATTGATGCAAGCCATATCAAGGTTCATTCTCATGCAGCAGGTGCAAGCGGAGGGAATCAGGATATGAATCCGACAAAAGGTGGTTCAACACCAAAATACATCTGGCCGTGGATGCGCATGGTATGCCAGTCAGAGTTCTTGTTACAAAAGCTACCAGAGCTGATTGTAAAGAAGTTGTCTCATTGATTGAAGGAATACCCGCCGAAACGTTGTTTGCCGACAGAGGATACGATACGAACAAAGTAATCGAATACGTCGCATCAAACGAAATAAGAATGGTCATTCCGGCAAAGAAGAATCGCAGACAAAAGAGAGTACACACACGATGCCTATCTATATAAGATGAGATATTTGGTGGAAAATGCCTTTCTCGTCCCAAAACGTTGGCAAGGTGTAGCTACACGTTATGCAAAGATCAGTGATAGTCTCATCACTGCTGTTTTGGTTCGTTGTACTGCTATTTTGATAAATGTTTTAACTTGATTCGTGTAAACACTATCTAATGCTGTAAGATAATTAAGAAGGACAGTCAGAGACTGCCTTCCCGACACCATTGTATCATGAAAAACG
>JBHADM010000014.1:0-13780 GCA_041855045.1 Bacillota bacterium
CTTTCCGGCTTTGGTCATGTTGTCACCTCCGTACCTTCTGTGGCCTTACGCAACGGCCCCAGCGATACAGCTTTGACACTTTCGACGGTTGGCATAAACCAGCAATTCTCTTTAACAGGTATCCCTATACAAAGCGGTTTTTATACTTGGTATCCCGTTGTTGTAAACGGTGTGGCAGGATATTTCAGAAACGATACAGTACAGTACTTCCCTGCAGGCTCTGTGAACCCATCTCTTCCTGCTCCGACAAATCAAGGCGGCACACCCACTAATAATTTAATTACCGTAATGGATAAAGTAAATTTGAGAGTGTCCCCCGCATTTGGTACAAAAGCTCCATATAGAGTGGCTCTTGGTACCGTTTTCCCATATAGCAGAACCACCACCGTATCCGGAAAACTATGGTATAAGATACTTCACAATAATACAGAGCTGTGGGTGCTTGGTACCATGGTGCGTGTGCTCGGAAGCAATGAAAATCCCGGTGTAACCGCTCCTCCGGGAGGCACAACGCCGCCACAGACCAGCAACTTTATTGTTACCACCAAACGCTCTGTGAAGTTTAGAAAGAGCCCTGCCGGCAGTACATTAAGCACCATCCCGAGCAAAGGCACCGTGCTTCCTATGCTGAGCTCCACCACCACCAAAAACTATACATGGTATCAGGTAACATACAACAACAGGACCGGTTATGTTCGAGGTGACGTTGTATCGGTAAGCGACAATAACGGCAACATCATATCTCCTCCCACGACTACCCCTCCGGGAGGCGGCAACAACAATTCCACCTTCCAGCTCTATAGACCTGTTAGGAAAGAAGACTGGAACAACGGCAACATCAACAGAATCTGGCCAAGAGGCACCAGCATGCCCGTTATGGATGTAAGAACCGGAAAATCATTTATGATGTATCGTTGGGCAGGCGGTAGCCATATCGACGGTGAACCGTTAACCAAGGCGGATACCGCTATCCTTTGCAGCATATACGGTGTAAGCAAGGCCAGTCAGATTACGTCTAACAAGCATTACCACAGACGCCCAATGTGGGTAACCATCAATGGCGTTACCTATGCCGCATCCTTATACGGTGTACCGCATAACCCGGCCGGTAATGCAATCAAAAACAATGACTATGACGGTCAGATGTGCCTGCACTTCCTAAACAGCCGCCTGCACAGTTCCAATAAAGTGGACAGTGGGCATATGGCAGCCGTTGAGGAAGCATTCCAAAAGGGTAAATAAAATTTTACTGAACACTATCAAACGATATACTGAACCCCAATCTATTCGGTTGGGGTTTTCCTAATAGAAAGTCGAATCGATGATACAAGAGTATACACAAATTGGATATAATCCCCATATCGCATTGCGGTGCATCGTCCCCTACGATTCTGTCACTGTTGAGAAAGCATTACGGGGTCAATTGCAGCTCAGCTATGAAATGCTCAAAAAAGCAAAGTTTCAAGGGCAAATTCTTCTCAACAGCATGCCTGTATTTACCAATGCAATATGCAATATGGGTGATTGCCTTGAGGTGTTTATTGCAGAGGATAAAGGGATGCCCTGCCGCTCCCTCGCACTCCCCTTAGATGTTGTCTATGAAGATGAAAATATACTGGTTGTAAACAAACCTGCACCGCTTCCCACCGTATTGGGGCTGAGTGACACCTGCAATACGCTGCCCAATGCCCTAATGCATTATTTTCATGAGCCGGATAATTTTATTTATCGCCCATTAAATCGTTTAGATTGTGGTACAAGCGGCTTAATGTTGATTGCAAAAAATGCCTATATACAATCCTATTTGCAAAAAAAGCTACATACAGATGAATTTCAGCGACAATATGTCGCATTACTGGAGAACTTTAATATGCCGGTGGAAGGCCTGATTGATTTGCCCATTGCCAGGCTTTCCACAAACAGCTGGGGCATACACGAAAGCGGAAAACCCTCTCAAACACGCTACAAACTCATACAAAAAAACGATAAGTATGCACTTGTTGCCGTGCAGCTGCTAACCGGAAGAACACATCAAATAAGGCTCCATTTTTCCTATTATGGCTCTCCCGTCGTAGGCGATTATGTGTACGGAACAGAACACCCCCTGCTGCCGCGCAGATTTGCACTCCACTCCCAAATGATTCGCGTAAAGCTCCCCTATTTTGACGATGCAAGAGAGTTCTATGCACCATTGCCAACGGAAATGGAGGAGATATTCAAAAACTAACATGAAAAATGTATATGATTGCATAATCATACAACAATATATTTTTATTATTTTAGCAGTTGCTTCGATGATTTCGTGCGCATATTTTTTTTTGGTTGATAATTTCATTTTTTTAAATCTGCATCCGTCATAAAAGCCTTTATAAATAAGGGCTTTTTCGGATGATGATTCTCCATTCGAGCATATGTTTTTAATACGTACTTTCTTTATTCTAAAATTTCATTAAAAAAAGTGTTGACAATAAAAAAAAAGTATACTATACTATGCACATATTAACTTGCAGGACAAGAGGAAAGGAGAATCGCACCATGTTATACAATACTCTGACAAGTGCTATGGCAATGATGATGATGTGCGCAATGTCTCCTGCGTACTGTTTGTCATGCAACGTTTAGAAAAGCATTTAGATTTTTCAAACCCTGTTTGCAAACAAACGCAGACAGGGTTTTTTATATGACTTTGGCAAAAAAGTATAACAAAGCAAAAAAACAAAGGAGAATCATCGTGTCGGATAAAACGGTTCAAATCAAAATAGAGAATTTGAGCAAAATCTATCAAATTCCGGGCGGAACGGTAAAAGCTTTGGATCATATCTCGCTGGATATACATAAAGGTGACATTTACGGCATCATCGGCATGAGCGGCGCCGGAAAAAGTACATTGATACGCTGCATCAACAAACTGGATGTGCCCACAGACGGAAATGTTTACTTCAACGGTGAAAACATACTCGCCATGGACAGACAGCAGCTTCTGAGCATGCGAAAAAAGATGGCAATGATTTTTCAATCTTTCAACCTTTTAATGCAGCGCAGCGTATCCGGCAATATACGCTACCCACTGGAACTGGCCGGCGTCCCCAAAGAAGAAGCTGCAGCAAGAGTTAAGGAGCTGCTTGCCATCGTCGGTTTGGAAAGCAAAGCGAATGTCTACCCTGCACAACTCAGCGGCGGTCAAAAGCAAAGAGTTGCTATTGCAAGAGCACTGGCATGCAACCCTGAGGTACTGCTCTGCGATGAGGCCACCAGCGCCTTGGATCCGATGACCACGCAATCCATACTGGAACTGCTTCGTGATATTAACGACAGGCTGGGCATCACCGTGGTTATCATCACCCACGAAATGGCAGTCATCCGGCAGATTTGCAACAAGGTGGCCATATTGGATGACGGTAAGCTCGCAGAGCATGGTGATGTAGACAGCGTATTTATAAATACCAAATCCAAAGCCGGACGCAGACTTTTTGGCATCATATCGGACGAACAGGTTATACACCCAACCAACATCCCCTATTTCCGTATCGTCTTTGATGGTGAAAAAAGCACTAATGAGCCAATTATCTCTAAACTTTCAAGAGAAATTGGAGTGGATGTCAATATACTCGCAGCCGATATCAAACGCTTAAACAAAAAAATATACGGCCAGTTGATGATAGATATTCCCCAGGATGTAAGCCAACAAAGAATGGTAAAAGACTATTTAAAGAGGCTGGATATTAAGATTGAGGAGGTATTGCCCGAATGAGTTTTGAGACCATGTGGCCAATTCTGTGGCAGGGGACTCTGGAAACCCTCTATATGACACTTGTTGCTTTTATACTCGCCTATGTTGTTGGCATACCCTTAGGTGTAGTGCTGGTGATTTCACGTAAAAACGGCATCAAGCCCATGCCGATAGTCAACAGCATTTTAGGCTCCATAATCAATTTTCTTCGTTCCATTCCGTTTGTGATACTGCTGATTATGTTAATACCAATCACACGATTGATTACCGGAAAGGGTACCGGCACCACCGAATCTGTTATTTTTCCTCTGTTTTTCAGTGCATTTCCCTTTATTACACGATTGGTCGAAAGCTCACTGGAAGAAGTGGACGGCGGCGTCATAGAGGCTGCGCAAAGCATGGGAAGCAGCATTACACAAATTATTTTCAAGGTAATGCTGCCCGAAGCGCTCCCCTCATTACTTAGCGGCGCAACCATAGCCATCACAACCATACTTGGCTATACAGCCATGGCAAGCACCGTAGGCGGCGGCGGACTCGGTTCCATTGCCATCATAAAAGGCGTTAGCCAGCGTAAGTTTGACCTGATGTACGCGGCGAGCATCATGCTCGTAATACTGGTACAGATATTAACCGTACTGGGAACCAGAATCACACGCCTGGTAGACCACCGGCAAAGACAATAGTTTCTACCAGCCAAAAGCTGTAGAATATAAACATTCATGGACAAAAAGGAGATTAGAACATGAAAAAATTATTGGCAATCGTATTGACACTTATCCTCAGCTTAGGCGCAGTCAGCGCACTGGCAGACAAAGTAGTGATCGGCGCAACACCGCTGCCGCACGCATTGATACTTGAGTTTGTAAAAGCGGATTTTGAAGCACTCGGCCACGAGCTGGAAATCCAAGTTGGCAGCGACTACTTTGTATTTAACCCGGCCACTGCCGAAGGCGATACAGATGCAAACTATTTCCAACACCAACCTTTCTTAGCTTCCAGCTACAACAACGAAGCGCCTGAGGGTAAAAAATTAGTCGCCGCATTCGGCGTGCATTATGAGCCGCTGGGACTCTTCCCCGGCAAGCTGAAGAGCCTGGAAGATGTAAAAGATGGCGTTGAAGTTGCTGTACCGAACGATCCTTCCAACCTCACACGCGCACTATTGCTGCTGCAGCAAGTCGGTTGGATCACATTGCCGGAAAATGCATTTGAAGCAGGCGCAACCGCGGAATCCATCATAGAAAACAAGTACAACATCAAGATTGTTGAACTGGCTGCTGATTTGCTCCCAAGCGCCATCGCCGACCATGACTTCGCTATCATCAACGGTAACTACGCCATTGCTGCAGGTTTCGCAAGTGCAGCCGAAGCATTGACAGTAGAGGCTTCCGACGGCGAAGCAGGCAAAGTATACACAAACTTCGTAGTAGTAAGAGAAGCCGATAAGGACGCGCAATGGGTTAAAGACCTCCAGAGCGTATTGCTTACCGACAAGGTAAAAGAGTATATCGAAAGCGAACCTCAGTTTGCCGGTGCTGTAAAGCCGAGCTTCTAATTTGAGATTCCCGATTACAATAAGAGATTCGTATGGAAAAACCAGTCTATGTACTGGTTTTTCTTTTATTATCTACTCTCTACTTTCAGTATGTTGATATATCCATCTCTACTACTAATCGCATTTCACCTTCTCTCTTCAAAAATGTTCGTCGCCTTACAAAGCGTTTTCTTTCAAAACTCCACCTTTCTTTTGGAAATAACAGGATTTTGAATTTACCTGCTCCATTACGGATAATATTAAACACACGCATATCGTTGCAGGAAATAGTCCTGTAATACTGATAGAATGAAACAATTTTTTTACATAACAACCTTGATAAATCACGCTTTTTCATTGCAAACAAGACTCCCAAGTGTTATACTATAGCTTGTGAAAATGTGCTATTATATACATTTCAAAAAAATATTTTTCTAATTTAGTAAATAATTCATTTTATTCTATTATGCCAGCTCTGCAAAAGATGCGGCATATTGTGTAAAATCAAGACCAAGGAGATATACATGTTTGAATTTATCAAAAGAATCTTGGGCAACAGCAACGAGGCCGAAATAAAAAAAATCAATAAGATAGCTGAAAAAGTGCTTGCCTTGGAAGAAGAATATAAAGCAAAGTCTGATAAAGATCTACGCGACTGCACCCGGGATTTCAAAGAGCGCCTGGCAAACGGTCAAACACCGGACGATATCCTTCCCGAAGCTTTTGCTGCAGTACGGGAAGCCGCCTGGCGCGCCATCAATATGCGCCCCTATCCAGTTCAGGTCATTGGCGGTATCGCCCTGCATCAGGGGCGTATTGCCGAAATGAAAACAGGTGAAGGCAAAACACTTGTGGCAACTATGCCGGCTTATCTGAATGCATTGAGCGGCAACGGCGTACATATTGTAACAGTAAATGACTACCTGGCCAAGCGCGACAGCGAGTGGATGGGAAAAATATATCGATTTCTTGGTTTAAGTGTCGGTGTCATCATCAATGAGATGAACAATGAACAGCGCAGGCATGCTTACAGCTGTGATATCACCTATGGTACAAACAACGAATTCGGCTTTGACTACTTGCGTGACAATATGCTCATGTATGCCAGCGATATGGTACAGCGCGGGCATAATTTCGCCATCGTGGACGAAGTGGACTCCATACTTATCGACGAAGCCAGAACACCGCTTATCATCAGCGGACAGGCCGAAAAATCATCGGAGTTGTACAGCAAAGCCGATGCCTTCGTCAGCAGACTCACCCGCTCTACCTATAACCCATCAGACGCGCCAAGCCGTTTCAGCATGGAAGAAAAGCCCACGCCCGACGGCGATTTTATAGTAGATGAAAAACAGCGTTCCGTAACCCTCACAGAGCAAGGCGCAAAAAAAGCGGAAAAGCATTTTGGCGTAGACAACCTGAATGATTTGGAAAACACAAACCTAAACCACCATATTCTCCAAGCACTCAAGGCGAATGCCATTATGAAGCGCGATGTGGATTATGTAGTAAAGAATGGTGAAGTCATCATCGTGGACGAGTTCACCGGCCGTTTGATGGTCGGCAGGCGCTACAACGACGGTCTGCACCAGGCCATCGAAGCAAAGGAACGCGTAAAAGTCGCTCGTGAAAGCAAAACCTTGGCCACCATCACCTTCCAGAACTATTTCCGTCTATACAAAAAGCTGAGCGGTATGACCGGTACTGCCAAGACGGAAGAAGACGAATTTCAGAACATTTACAGCCTTGATGTTGTGGTGATTCCAACCAACAAGGCAAATGTACGCAAGGATTTAAACGACGTTATCTATAAAAACAAGAAAGCAAAATACCGTAATGTCATTGAGGACATAATCCAAAAGAATCAAACAGGACAACCCGTGCTTGTCGGTACCATCAATGTGGAAACCAGTGAAATGCTGAGCGATATGTTGAAGCGCCGCGGCGTACAGCACGAGGTATTGAATGCCAAACATCATGAACGTGAGGCATTGATTGTGGCACAGGCGGGTCATGTCGGTGCAGTAACCATCGCCACCAACATGGCAGGTCGTGGTACAGATATACTCTTAGGCGGCAACCCCGACTTTTTGGCACGGCGCGAAATGATAAAACAAGGCTATGCCGAAGAGGTTATTGAAGAAGCCACCGGCCATAGCGAGGACGTAAGCGATCTGGTAAAAGATGCTCGTAAGGTTTATAACGAGCTGTATCAAAGCTTCAAAAAAACCACTGACGAGCAGCACGAACGCGTCATGGAACTGGGCGGATTGCACATCATCGGTACGGAAAAACACGAAAGCCGTCGTATCGATAACCAGTTGCGCGGTCGTGCCGGCCGTCAGGGCGACCCCGGCAGCACACAATTTTACCTTAGCTTGGAAGACGACCTAATGCGCTTATTCGGCTCTGACCGCATCAAGCCCATTGTGGAGCGCACCGGTCTGGGTGACGATGAGCCGCTCATGGCTGGTTTGTTGACAAAGCAGATTGAAAACGCCCAAAAGAATATTGAAAGCAGACACTTTGCAGCGCGTAAGAGCGTACTGCAGTTTGACGATGTCATGAACCAACAACGCAGTCTGATCTATAAGCAGCGCCAAGAAGTGCTGCACGGCAGCGATATGCGCGAGACTGTGATGGGTATGATAAAAGGCCTTATTGAAGAATCCACAGGCAGAACCTGCTCCGGAGAAAGCTATGAGTGGGATTTGGACAACCTTGCAGACTATTTGGAGCATATCTGCCTAAAGAAAGACACCATTGCTAACAATAAGCAACAGTTTGAAAACATGGATCTTTCCGAGCTGCGTGAGTGGCTGCTGGAACAGGCGAACGAATATTATAAGGAACGTGAGGAGCTGTTTGCGAGCCACCAAATTGATATGCGCGAAGCGGAGCGTATTATCTTACTAAACGCTGTAAACAGCCGCTGGATGGACCATATCGACGCCATGGATCAACTGCGTGAAGGTATCAGCCTGCGCGCTTATGCACAGCATGACCCTGTAACGGAATACCGACTGGAAAGCTATGACATGTTTGACGAAATGGTGCGCATGATTCGTGAAGATACCGTCAAGCGCCTATACCAAGCCAAGCTTGCTGCACCGGTACGTGAGGAGAGGGTCAACCCTACACAGATAAAGGCATCGCACGAGAGCGGCTCTAAAGCCGCGAATGCCGGCAACCGATTGGCATCGGGACAAACCGGAATGAATCAACTCTGTCCCTGCGGCAGCGGAAAAAAATATAAGCATTGCTGCGGAAAGAAATAAAGCATGATAGATATAGATATCGCATTACAAACACTCGGAACGCTGAGCGGCAAACTGGAGATTGCCTGTAAAGCACTCCATCTGGAACAGGTGGAAGAAGAATTGACCGAGCTGCGCGCCGAAATGGACAGCCCTGAATTCTGGGCAGACATTGCACGCTCCACAACCGTGAACAAAAGAGTCCGACTGTTGGAAAATAAAATAAAGCATGTAGACAGCTTACGCCAGGATTATGACAATGTGGAAGCCATGCTGCATCTGCTGCGGGAAGAACCGGATGAAGATATCTCCGACGAATGCAGCAAGGAGTTGATAGAGCTTGCAGAGCGCATCGAAGAGCTGGAGCTGGAAACCCTGCTACGCGGTGAATACGACAGCAGTGATGCTATTCTGTCCCTGCATGCAGGTGCCGGCGGTACCGAGGCGCAGGACTGGGCTTCCATGTTATTTCGTATGTATACAAGATATTGCGAGCGCGCCAAGTTTCAAGTTAAAATATTAGACTATCTGGATGGCGATGAAGCCGGTATCAAAAGCGTTACTTTTCAGGTAATTGGCGACAATGCCTATGGTTTTTTGCGCAGTGAAAAAGGTGTGCATCGTTTGGTGCGCATCAGCCCTTTTGACAGCAATGCCAAGCGACACACCAGTTTTACTTCGCTGGATGTAAGTCCCATGATAGAGAGCGACGACTTTCAACTGAATATGGAAGAAGTACGCATTGACACCTATCGCGCCAGCGGCGCAGGCGGACAGCATGTAAACAAAACCGAATCCGCAGTGCGTATGACGCATATACCCACCGGTATTGTGGTACAATGCCAAAACGAGCGCAGTCAAATGCAAAACCGTGAGGTTTGTATCAATATGCTCAAAAGCCGATTGATCGAGCTGCAGGAGCGCGAAAAAGAAGAAAAAATGGCGGAAATCAAGGGTGAAATGAAAAAAATCGAGTGGGGCAGCCAGATCCGCAGCTATGTGTTTCAGCCTTATACCATGGTGAAGGATCACCGAACCGGTTTTGAATCGGCAAACATAGGCGATGTGATGGATGGAAAAATCGAAAACTTTATCCACGCTTATCTAAGGATGCAATAATGAAATATATAAAAGTACGAGGTGCGCGGGAAAACAACCTCAAAAACATAGATATCGATATCCCACGCGACCAATTTGTTGTCATTACCGGCCTGAGCGGCAGTGGAAAAAGCTCACTGGCATTTGAAACGCTGTATGCTGAGGGACAACGACGCTATGTGGAATCACTCAGTGCCTACGCCAGACAGTTTTTAGGACAGGCCGAAAAACCGGATGTAGACAGCATTGAAGGCTTAAGCCCTGCCATTGCGATAGATCAAAAAACAACCAGCAAAAATCCGCGCTCCACTGTAGGCACAGTTACGGAAATATATGACTATCTGCGTTTGCTGTACGCCAGAATCGGCCACGCGCACTGCCCCAACTGCGGCAAGGAAATCAGCAAACAAAGCGTAGACCAAATCATTGATCACCTGATGCATATCGGCTTGGATAGCAAATGCCAAATTCTTTCCCCCATTGTACGCGGAAAAAAAGGTCAGCATACAAAATTGCTTGAAAAAGTCAAAAAAGACGGTTTTGCCCGTGTGCGCATAGACGGTGAAGTCTATGACTTGGAAGAGCTTCCGGAGCTGAATAAAACGCAAAAACACAGTATTGAAATCGTGGTAGACAGACTGGTGCTGCGAAACGATCACAATGGTTTGCGGCGACTGGGCGACAGCATAGAAACCGCCAGCCAGCAGAGTGAGGGATTGGTAATAGCGGATCTCTTTGATAAAGGCGAACATTTGTTTTCGCAAAATTTTGCCTGCGCGGAGTGTAACATTGCCATAGAAGAGATTGCACCTCGCTTTTTCTCCTTCAACAGCCCTTATGGTGCCTGCCCAAAGTGCAGCGGTCTCGGCATCACCCAAACCATTACCAAGGATACCGTCATGCCGGATACCAATCTATCCATTATGGACGGCGGTTTGAATGTGTACGGTTGGAATATCAAAGACAGCAACAGCATTGCTTTTTCGTTCTATGATTTTTTCAGCAAAAAATATAAATTCTCCTTGGAAACGCCATTGCGGGAATTGGATGAAAAAATCATAGATATGCTGCTGTACGGAAGCGCCGACAAATATCAAATACCCTATTGGACAGCCAACGGCATACGCTATTATGACTCCACATACGAAGGCTTGATTCCATTGCTAACCAGACGTTTTAACGAGTCCAGCAGCGAAAGCATGCGTGAAAAATATCAGGAATATTTTACTGAGGAGCCCTGCGATGCCTGTCATGGTGAGCGTTTGAAAAAAGAAGCCTTAGCTGTAAAAATCAACGGCAAAAACATTATGGAAATCTGCCGTATGAATATCGTTGATGCCAAGAACTTCCTGAACCATTTGACATTAACAGAGCGAGAGGAAGCCATTGCGGAGCAGATACTGAAAGAAATCAATGCTCGTCTGACTTTCCTGGAAGACGTAGGGTTGAACTATCTGAACCTTGCTCGCGCTGCCGCCAGTTTGAGTGGTGGTGAGGCACAGCGCATACGGTTGGCCACACAGATTGGCAGCCGATTAACCGGTATCGTCTATATTCTGGATGAACCGTCCATCGGGTTACATCAGAGGGATAATGACAAACTCATTAAAACCTTATTTTCACTTCGCGATTTGGGCAATTCGCTCATTGTTGTAGAACACGATGAGGATACCATGCGCGCCGCCGACTACATCATAGATATCGGCCCAGCAGCCGGTGTACACGGCGGCGAAGTTGTCGCAACAGGCACTGCAGAAGAGCTCTGCAAGAATCCCAACTCCCCTACCGGCGCATTTTTAAGCGGGCGAGAATGCATTTATCTGCCAAACAAACGCCGCAAAGCCAAAGGTTTTTTAAAGATATACGGTGCAGAGGAGAACAATCTCAAGCATATTGATGTAAAAATTCCTTTGGGTCTTATGTGTTGCGTAAGCGGTGTATCCGGCAGCGGAAAGTCCAGCCTGATTAAAGAAATTGTATGTAAACACCTTAGTAAACACCTAAATCGCTCCAGAGTGAAGGCGGGTAAGTTTGACCGTATGGAAGGCTTGGAGCAGCTGGATAAAATCATTGTGATAGACCAATCTCCCATAGGCCGTACACCAAAGAGCAATCCCGCCACCTATACCGGCGTGTTTGACTTGATTCGCCAGCTGTTCGCCAGCACAAACGATGCCAAAGCGCGCGGATATAAAGAAGGCAGATTTTCCTTTAACGTAAAAGGCGGACGTTGCGAAGCCTGCAACGGCGACGGCGTAACCAAGATCGAGATGCACTTTTTATCGGATATCTATGTGAAATGCGATGTCTGTAAAGGCAAAAAATACAATAGAGAAACGCTGGAAGTAAAGTACAACGGTAAGAGTATATACGATATTTTGGAGATGACCATAGAGGATGCCTGCGCATTTTTTGAACACCATCCCCGTATTTACCGCAAGCTTTCCACCATGTTGGACGTAGGTTTAGGTTATTTGAAACTCGGGCAATCGTCCCCCTCTTTAAGCGGCGGCGAAGCGCAGCGTATCAAGCTGGCAACCGAGCTAAGCCGTAAACCGACCGGAAAAACCATATACGTCCTTGATGAGCCGACGACCGGTCTGCACTCTGCAGATGTAAAAAAACTCATTGCAGTGCTGCAAAGACTGGTCAGCGCCAATAACAGCATGATTATCATCGAGCATAATCTGGATGTGATTAAAACCGCTGACTACATCATTGATATGGGACCGGAGGGCGGCGATGCCGGTGGCGAAGTCATTGCAGAAGGCACTCCGGAACAGATAGCAAAAATGGAACACAGTTATACCGGACAATACTTAAAAAAGATATTAAATAAAGGATGAGCGTATGAATACTGAATATGTTGCAGAAGTACTGGAAAATTTACTCTCCATACACAGCCCTTTGGGTTACCATGAGGAAATCATTCCCTTTATGGATAACGAGCTGCGTGCCATGGGCTACACGCCCAAACATTTCAAACGCGGCGGCTTGTCGGTTACATTCGGACAGGGCAAGCACGTTGCCATCAGCTGTCACTTGGATGAGATTGGTTTGAGTGTGCGCTATATCAAGGACAATGGCAGAATGACGCTCAGCCCACATGGCGGCATTTACGCCAAAACGCTCAACGACAGCGATGCTGAAATCGTAACCCTTGATGGTCGAAAATACTACGGTACGATACGCCATGAATATGCCTCCGTACATATGGCCGAACGCGACGAATATGCCGAAGCCATGGATTTATATAAAAATATGGAGTTTATTCTGGATGAACTGGTGAACAGCAAAGAAGAGGTAGAAGCCTTGGGCATCAACCCGGGCGATTATCTGCTGTTGGATCCGCGTACCAAGTTCACAGAAAACGGATTTATCAAAAGCCGTTTTATTGACGATAAAGCCTGCGTGGCAATCATGCTGGACGCGCTAAAAGAAATTGCCGAGAAAAAAATTGTGCTGAACAAAAAGCTTACGGTACAATTCTCCGTATATGAGGAGAATGGCACCGGCGGTGCAACCGGTTTGGATAGAGATATAGAAGAAATGCTTGCCTTGGATATTGGCTGCGTGGGCAAAAACAGCACCGCAAAAGAAACTGCTGTATCCATTGTCGCCAAGGATTCCAGAAGCCCCTATTCCCGACTAATGATACAAAAGCTGAAACAGCTGGCAGACGATAACAACATTGAATATACAATTGATGTAAATTACCCGCATTACGGCAGCGATACACATGCAGCCATAGGCGCCGGCCACGATATCCTATTCGGATTAATTGGTCCGGGAACCTTTGCCAGCCATGGCTATGAAAGAACGCATATCAGAGCCATTGCAAACACCTATCGCCTGCTGATGGCGTACTTAATGGATTAATTCATGGAAAATGAAGGAGACTACACTTCTTGATGCTGTATACATCAACCCCATTTACAACCAGCGCGCTGGTTGTTTCTTTTTTGACAGCTTTTTAAAACAGCACGATGTTCAGGTACAATAGAGAGGTAACAAGGAAAATAAAAAAGAAGATTCCCGTTTATGATATAGTAATGGTGATCAAACCAACTACAGAAAGGGAATCTTCATAAGTAGAATATCACAAATGGCATATTATCGTCAACGCATTTTAAAGTATGCAGAGAATCATACTGTTAA
>JBHADM010000015.1:0-4862 GCA_041855045.1 Bacillota bacterium
CATTTTTATTTGCAGACGCACTGATTGGCGCGTACTATCCTGAGCTGACACGCATGACAGGATTCCAAGGCGGCATAAGCACACTGTCTTCAATCACGGACATACCATATTGCCTAGCCTCATACTGGCGCTACCGCTTGGACTGATGAAACAAACTTCGGGTCAGAAATTGAAACTCAGCAGAGTATGGTGTGCATAGTTCAACGGTGCAACGCCTGGCATTTCGCTGCACCTGTTGCTGCTCGTCAAGGCTTTTAATCAAAATCATCTTTTTTCGTCGGATTTTTTCCTAAGCTCCCTAAGCATTATTCCTGTCAACATGTCTTGCATTGTTTTCCTTGCATTTACGTTGAAAAGGATAACAACCTCTTAGATGGTCTTTCCAATCATACTCTTTGTGCTAAGGCTCATTTTATATCTATTATTCAGTTCCTCGATAAATTCTCCTTTTCGATTTTGGGTTTTTGACAACAAAAAGGAAGTATCGGCTATTTGCTTTTACTTCCTCTTAGCGATCTTATTAAATTGTTTTAACGCGACAAATCGGGATTGTCAAACTGTCCGTATCAAACCGTTTTTCAAAAAGGCTTCAAACGTATTTGCCACGCCGCTATGCTCGACAATTTTTCCATCTGCTATTTTATCAATATTTACACCTTTGATTTCAATAACTTTATTGCTTGGCGTTATTCCTAAAAATTCACCACTATGAGTGCCGTGCATGACAAACTCCGAGACAACATATTCGCCATCTTCAAATTGCCGCGCGATACTCATCGTGTAATCGGGATATGTATTTCGGACAGCCAGCAGATGTTGACACATTTCCTCCACATACTCTGCTGAAAAAAATGCACAGCCTTGTTAATTTGGTTTTTTGAAACTACATGCTCATAAAAGTGCTTAATTATCTCCTTGTTACTCACAATCTACCTCGTAAAATTACAATTTTACATATCAACTTCCTGCATGCAAACAGGACTTCCATAAATATCTGTTAATCTCAGTCTTTTCATCATCAGTAAGATTATCGCCATGCATCGGATGTCCACCGACAAATTTCTAATTATAATCATATATCTTGAAATCATATCAAATCTTATTTGAAAGATATTTTATTAGCCTCTCCTCACTTGAATGCTTAAGTATATAATCAACGACATCTTTTTTAGACAATATTTTAGCTATAAACTCTTGTTCCAACTGCTCCATAAACGCAATCAAGGATACCTTACTTATTTCATTAAATTTTTTAACACAACTGGTTTCTTTTATCTTTCGTTCTGCAATCTCCGGCGGAAAACCAATTCCAAAGCCTCCATCAAACAACTTTTCTAAAGTACATTCAAGATTGATTTCCCCTAACCAACCAAAACCCAATCCCAAAGATAAACTTGCTACATTACCATCGTTAATTCTTCCAAATAAGTATGCGTCTTGCGGATTCTGAATAAATCCTGATAATAACCCTGGCAATGTGTTACATGCCAAATTCATTCCTTGACCTGAAGAACATCCAGTTATTACAAAATCGACCACCTTACTATTAATAAGTAAGGCAATCAAGACCGCAATTTCTGTATAAGAATATGAAACTGCTTCTTCCGGATAAGTCCCAAAATTTATAACTTCATAATTCTTTGATGACACCACTTTATTTGCTGTTCTATATATTATTTCATTCTTATCAACTTGTGTTGTTCCTTGGATGATTCCTATCTTCATTTTTGCCTCTCTAATATTGCCGTTTTTTTATTACCATGAAATACAAAAATATATCTTAAAATCTTAATTTGTCATTCGGTATATTTGCTGAAGTCAGCAAGTAATCGGCTAACAAACTCTCTCAGATAAGTCTGATCAATTTCATTTTCAAAGTTTATTTCCTGTGTATAGCCAAAAGCGCTCTTATTGTTGAGTCTTCCCATGACCCTTATATGACCTCCGGTGTCAGCAATAAACTCGATGTAATTATGGACGCTGTATGGCTCTTCCAGCCTTGCATCTCCTTTCAGTGTCTCATAGAGATCTTTTAACTGTAAAGCAAATCCGGCTATCCCATTAACTCCGACATCCATAAATGTGTCCGCCAAATAGCCGTGACTAAAAACTTTCACACCAAGATACACATTTACAGGATATGTGAATTCCTGTTCATGAATCTCTGGAGAAAGCTCCAATATGAATGTGTCTGTCTCAATTCGATACATTATTTCCTCACAAATTCTCATTTGTCAATTTCCCATCTAATCTATTATATCTTTTTTTCATATTTTGTCATTCCATCAAGCTAAATATTCATTCTTGTAAGCATATTTTCATTTAATCTGCTATAAAACGGTAGCGGCATTTTATGGCTTTTTTCTATCGGCTTATCTTCGTACTCAAATCGTATTTAGAAAGAAAACAGGAAAGAAAACAAACTCCCTATATAATTGGAAAAATATTAAAAAAGGTGCTACAATAAAAGCAGAGAATAAAAAATAGAAAAATAAATCCGGCAATTTCGTAAACATATAAAAGAATGAATAAGCAATACAAATAAACTTGCAGCTGCCTATGTATCATTGGAAAAATTGAAAAAATTTATCAGTAAGCAAGACGGATTGGAAAAACAAGTAAAGTACAAACATTATAGACAAAAAAATAAAGGAGTCCCCATGAAAAAACAAATCGCACTCATGGTATACCCTGCATGCAGCCTGCAGGAAGTCAGCAATACCTGCGCACTATTCCGCTGGTATTTTGATAGCCCGACTGTCGTTTTCGGATCCAGTCTTGCACCCGTTCGTTCCGAGGAGGGGATACAGATACAACCCGATAAAACATTTGCGGACTTTGATCCGAACGCATACGACTGCCTTGTCATACCCGGTGGAAGCGATTTTCGCGAGATGCTGGCAGATAAAGAGCTGCTGGCCTTTGTAGCACACTGGAAAGACTATAAAAATTTGATATTTGCAGCCATATGCGGCGGCCCTTTGCTGCTTTCGCTATCAGGCGTACTGGATGGCAAACGCTTTGTGAATCAACTCTATGCGGAGATGAACGAAATGCTGCCCTTTATACAGCAAGAAAACTTTGTACACAGGCCTGTGGTGGAAGACGGCAATATTATCACCGCCATCGGCTCCGCCTATGCCGATTTTGCCATCGCCCTGGCGCGCAAGCTTGGCTACACCTGCAGTGATACAGCTTACAAAGTCGATACCGCAAAGCTCACAGAGAAAGATTACATATATCATTTGGATGCCGAGGGCGTTGAAATATGTAAGGAAGTATTTATAGACTATCTTCCTAAACAATAAAATAACTCCAAAAGAATAACTCTACACAGTACCCTCGTAATATGCTATAATGAAGTTGACAAAAATATTATCCCCAAACCAAGGAGGCATTTATGAAAAAATTACTCTCTATTGTATTGGCTTTGGCGCTCTTGATGAGCTTGACAGCAGTGTTTGCCGAGGGCGAATTGAAGACCATCGACCGTGTGATTCAATTCCAGTTCGTACCCAGCAAAGACGCCGACGTTATCATGCAAGGCACCAAAAACCTGCCGGAGCTCGTAAAAGCTGCACTCAAAGAACAAGGCTATGACGTAAAGGGCATCGAAATTACAGTTGGTACAGACTATAACGTAGTGGGCGAAGCCATGGCATCCGGTACAGTAGACTTTGGCTGGCTTCCGGGCGGCACCTATGCCATCTACTCCTCCAACAAAGAGGTAGATGTAATCCTGACCGCTACACGCAACGGTTTGAGCAACGACAGCACCGACCCCAAAACATGGAACGGTCTTGCCAACAAAACCGAAAAGAACGGACCACAGGTAACCTATTATCGCTCCCTTGTATACGCCACTCCTTCCAAATACGGCAAAGAATTGGCAGCAAAAGTTAACGCCGGCGAAGCCCTCACATGGGAAGACCTCAACAAAGCAAACTGGGCAGTTATGAAAAACAGCTCCTCTGCCGGCTACATCTATCCGACACTATGGCTCATGGAAAACTACGGCAAAAAGATTACAGACCTGCAGTTTGTAACCACCATGGGCGGCGGCTACGGCGAAGCCTTTGCACAGGCAGCGGCCGAATCTGTAGACATCATCGTATGCTACGCAGACGGCCGTAACGACTACGAAGAAGCATGGAACATCGCCACAGGCCAAGCCGACGCAACCGGTAAGGGCGGCATGGGCAGAACCGAATCCATCTGGGATGAACTCAATGTTATCGGCGTAACCGAGGGTATCTACAACGACACAGTAGCCATTACCACCGCCAATGCAGATGTGTACAATCCGGAGTTCATCAATGCTATGCAGCAGGCTCTGATCAATGTTATCAACACACCCGAAGGCCAGGAAATCTTCAGCGTATACAGCCACACCGGATACGCAGTGGCCACCGATGCCGACTACGACGGCGCCCGCAAAGCTCTGGAAGCGGTAAAATAACATTTGCCTTACAAAAGCACTCGCAAGGGTGCTTTTTTTTAGCGGAAAACCGGAGACAAAATAACCTGCAAAAAGTCCTATGAGAAGCGTAACCACGCAAAACATCGAATATTGACTTCTGCCTTGTATTTATCAAAACAATTACCACAGCTTCGTCAACACTGACTGTTCGCAAAAACACAAGCACACATAAATCAACTTTGTTATGCAGTAATCTCTTGAATATCAGACAATCGAATACCCCAACACCAACCCCTCAGTCACTTCCGCTGCGCTGCAGTGCCAGCTCCCCTTGCAGGAGAGCCTCGCTGACGCTCCGATTTTGGAATCAAGCTTACTCGCAAGAATTGACTTACAATTCCTCATCCATTTGTTGCTCCAGCTGTTTACAAAAGCACAAGCC
>JBHADM010000016.1:0-8707 GCA_041855045.1 Bacillota bacterium
ATCGAATAATACATCAGCAGGTCTGGTGTATTTTTGTGCAATAAAAGACTGCGCAGGTTTTTACCCGCGCAGTCGGAATCTATGTCAGTTGTTGGGAAAATGATTTTATTGTTTTTCTGCTGTAAGTGCTTCCTGCACTTCATTATCCGCTTTGTTTTCAACAGAAATTTTTTGCTGCAGTATGAAGAATGCGTTTAGCAGGTTGATGAGGCAGAATACTGTTAAGCCGGTTACATTCAACGGATTTGCCAGTAAATTGATGGTGGGGTTATAGTCGTTCAGTATCACCATGATGATAAAATAAATGGAGAATACGATAGATAAATGGGGGAGTGCAGTTTTTATAAACTGTAATAATTTATTGTTTTTCATATCATACACCTTCTTCAATATAGATCACATCGCTGATGGATCTGCCGCCGGATGCGGGTTCATTGACGATCGTATCATCGTAAACCATTACGGAGGATTTTCCGCCATCCAGGTTATATGCTACCTTGAATCCGATTTCTTCGCACAATGCGGATAGTTCGGTAAGACTCAATCCTTCCGAATCACCGCGGCCGTTGACAACCAGTATGCCATAGTGCCCATTCTCATAATAGCCGATAACGGTGCGGGGATTACGGTTGCTCAAGTGTCCATTAATCTGGAAATTACTGATGGCGTTTCCCTCTTCATCCAGTAGGGAAGGACCGAATGTCCATGCCTGCCATAGACCGGCGTTGGCTTCTGCTTGTGCATCGAACTCGGCATAGGATTTTACAAGCATTTCACCGCTTGCATATAGCAACAATATGTCGGAGTTGGTAGGGCTTGCTCTGTATATTACGCCGTTTCGCGCAACCACGCCGGAGGTGCCATTGCCATAATAATCTCCGTTTACAGTGAGGATGGCATTAAGCAGATTATCCATATTCGGCACGGTATCTACATAACCTGTACCATAGGTATTGTTTGCAAAAGCGGTCTTGAGCAGGGTAACATCGCTTAGCTGTATATCTGCCAGTACATACTCTACTCTTCCATCACTGGTTGTCAAATGTTGTACCTGTATCTCCACACCCTCTGCCGAATAGCTTTGTACGGCTGAAGTGCTGACGGCATTTTCGCTGCTGATGTCCACTGCAGTTGTATTCTGTGTGCTGTTGCTGCGGTTTCTTCCCTGCGCCAAAAGCCCTGTGCCGGATACCAGATAATTGTCGGAGGTGGTTGTATCGGTGGATACAAGATTTGCATAGTTGCCTATGTTATCGGCTGTACTTTGTAGAATCAGATTTTGATTGCTGCTGCCATAATTTATACCTTCGCTTGTGACAGATTCTTCACTATTTTTGTCTTCTATTGGTTCGTTCGTTATAGGTTCTGTATCAGCAGCGTGCTTTGTTTGCGGGATATTGGATACAATACCCAAGGGTTCTTGTTTGGTAGGGGTATAGTGTTGGATTGCAAATATACCTAACAGAAGTGCTAATAACAATATGTCTGCAAGTACTGCAATGCATCTTTTTATGGTTTTTCTATTTTTCATAGCTACCTCCTGATTACGATTTGATTAGCGACGTCTGCCGCCGCCGGGTCTCTGCATGCCGTTGATGCCGCCATCATTGGTTACAACATTTCCGCCATTGATCGTTACTGCACCATTTGCATCCAAGGTACCTGTACCTCCACCCAGATTTTGTGTGGTTAAATTGATATCGCCGCCATTGATGGTGATGGTGCCGTTGGAGTCCAGGGCATCATTGCTTGCTACAACTTTAACGGTGCCGCCGTTGATAACAATACCTACGCCTGCTTGTGCAGCCTCTCTGTTTTGTCCTGTGGTGCTTTCGCCATTGGTGGCGTTGATGCCGTCATCGCTGGCTGTAATATCCACAGTACCGTTGTGAATGGTTACGGTAAAACCTTCAATGCCTTCTACCGATTTCTGAATAATAATTACACCGTCATAAATCGTTACGTTATAATCCGCATGGATGCCGTCGTCGCCGGAGCTGATATAAAATGTACCCTTTTCAATGCTAATGTCTGTATTGGAGTGTATACCGTCATCCTGGGCATTAATGGTAAAATTGCCGTCTTGGATATGTATGCTGTCTACAGCTTTTAATGCTTTCAGACTGTCATCTGCAGTCACACTTGCGCTGTATGTGGTAATGGTAAATGTGCCGTTTACAATCTTCAATGCCCCTTTGGCCTCGATGCCGTCACGTCCGGACTCTATAGTAAATGTACCGTTTTCGATATAGATATTACCGTATCCTGTATCTTCGTTTGTAGATATCAATCCATCGGAGCCGGATTTTATTACGAATGTACCATCTTTGATTAACAGGCTGTCCTTACCGCGCAAACCGTCTTTTACGGCGGTAACATTGATATTGCCGCTGACGATTACAAGATCATCCTTGCTGACGATACCATGCGCTGTCTGTCCATTTACAGTCAGTGTGCCGATGCCGTTGATGGAGAGGTCATCCTTGCTGTATATGGCTGCGTTTGCACCTTCTTCATCAAGTGTATAGTTGACGCCGTCGCTGATGTTATTTACGGTGCCTTCCGCCAAAGTTAATACGACCTTGTCAGCCTGTTTAACATAGATGGCAGGTCCACTGCTGCTGTGGATTTCCACGCCGTTAAGTACCAATTGAATTTTATCCGTATTGGCAGCGTCCACATACAGTGTGGCATTTAATGTGCCGCTGAGTAGGTAAGTACCGGCAGCAGAAATGGTGTAATCGTTGGTTTCGCCGTTGAACTGTACCACGTTAGCACTGGCTGCATCGTAGGTAGAAGTCAGATCGGTGTTGGTAAACTCCACTGTTTCTGCAGATATAGAAACAGTCAGTAAAGCAATGGCAAGTATGCCGGTTAATAATAATGTAATCAATTTTTTCATAGCATTTCCTCCTTGGTGCTCAGAGCGCGGCCTAACTGTATGTTCAGGTTGCCGTTTCTGACACGTAATTTATCAATAAATTTTTTTGTGTTGTTGCTGTCTTTCAGCAACACATTGTAGGTTAGTTCATATAATGAGCCGAGGTTTGTGGTACGTATTCTGTTGAGAGAGAATTTTTCGGTGTAACTTTGCAAAATATCATCAAACACTCCGTCATAGTCTAAGGACTCGGGTATGGTTATTTTAAGTTCCCGTTCTTGATAGGGGCTGTTGCCAAAATTTGTAAGGGTGATAAGCACGAGACATAGACTCATAACAACTGTGAACACTGCGCCTATAAGTAATAAGCCGGTACCTGTGGCAAGGCCGATGGCCATAGCCATAAACAAGGCAGTGATATCCTTTGCAGTACCCGGTACCGAACGGAATCTCACCAAAGAAAATGCGCCGGCAACCGCTACGCCTATGCCCAGGTTGCCATTTACCAGAAAAATTACCGTCTGTACTGCCAACGGCAGCAGCATAAGTGCGGACATCATACTCTTGGAATAGCTGTTTTTAAAGCTGTATGTCATCGCAGTGATGAACCCAAGTACGAGGGATACCAGCATGGACAGCAGAAACATTTCTACTGTTGTGCCGTTGGCATAAACACTGTTAAGCAACATAGTGAATCGCTCCTTTTGATTGTTGGGACAATGTATCTTTGTAGTAGGTTCCGTATTTGGAAAAGGATACAGGATATATTTCTAAATTTGAAAAAGCTTCTGTCATCCAGATTGGTGCTGCGCCGGGAACCTTTATCTCCATTAGCACTGTGTCTTTGGGTTGGATAGGGAAACCGTGTGTTGGAGCAGATAGGCTTAGATGATTGTCACGCCCGCGAATATTTCTGTCAAAGGTAATTCTTAGGTCTGCATTCTCTATACCGTAGTATGCTTCACGTTCATACGCTATGTATGCTTTTGGTTCCAACTGATATAGACGGTTCATGTATCGTATTTCCTGTAGTTCCTGTGTAGAAGAACCTGGTATCAAATTTGTTTTCATAAATTTCTCTGCTTCTGTCAAAGGAAGCACTGCGCGTCTTTTGTATACTTCGCCTTTGAACTTACGCTTCATTTCAACAAATACGTCGCTGTTCATGTTTGCCTTACCATAGCTGCGCATTCTCAATTTTTCTTTGAAAACAGGTTTTTCCAAACTTTCCTGTATCAGTCTATAGTCTGCTGTATCGTAGTAGATATTGCATATGGTTTGCATGCCGTACCGATCCGCTTTCATGTATTGTAGTACAATGGGAATCAGGTTTTCAAATTGTGTTTTGCTGAGAAGATATTTTTTCTCCATTCTTTTCATCGCCTTGATGTACATTTTGTGCACCTCCTTTGTAGTCTGTATGTATACTATAACAATTCACTCTGAAAAAAATCTTAAAGTTTAAAAAAAAATCTTTCAGCTTTCTTTCAGTTTTCTTGTGTACACTATATGTATAGTATTGCTATAATAAAGGAAGATTAAAAGTTTGCCCAAACAGTAGGAGGTACATATGCGCATCTTGATAGTAGAAGACGAAAAAAACCTGGCGGAATCTTTAAAACAACTCATCACTGATCAAAAATATCAAGCTGATACCGTATACGATGGGGAGGACGGATTGGAATACGCGCGCAGCGGGCAATACGACGCTGTGATACTGGATGTAATGCTTCCTAAGTTAAACGGATTTCAAATCGTAAAAACACTGCGAAAAGAAAACAACTCTATTCCTATACTAATGCTCACCGCAAGAGACGACACAGAGGATAAAGTACGGGGATTGGATAGCGGCGCAGATGATTATCTAACCAAACCCTTCACCACAGAGGAACTGTTGGCGCGTGTGCGCGCGCTGACTCGCAGACAAGGCGTAGTCCAGTTGAACGAAATCCGTTTTGGGGATTTTACGCTGGTGCTTGGCAACAGTTCACTTATAAAAGAAGATAAACAAGTGCGTTTGAGTCAAAAAGAGCTGGATGTATTGAAAATGCTGCTGGCAAAACCGGGTACTATTGTCAGTAAAAACGATTTGATAACCAAAGTTTGGGGACTCGATTCTGATGCTGTGGATAATAATGTGGAAGCATATATTTCATTTTTGCGTAAAAAACTGTTTTTTCTGGGCAGCAAAGTCCAAATCAGTTCCCAGCGTAAAATGGGATATTTGTTAGAGGAAGAAGTATGATTCATAAGTTAAAAAGAAAGTTTATACTTATCAATATGTCGATCATTTTTGCCGTACTGAGCCTTATGCTGATTCTGGTGCTCAGCTCTTCGGATTTTAGGTTCAAGAAAAGCTACGAAACAGCTTTGTTATCAGAGATGAATTTGGCAAAACCCGGCAGTCGACGCTTTTCAAGAGAACCGCAGGGCAGTAGCGATAAGGTATCCTTTACTGTGCATCTGGAACAAAATTCTTGGAAATTACTTACCCCTTGGTTGGATATTGACGAGGATGATCTGCATGAATTGATAGAGCGTGCCAATATGGAAACAAATGACATGGGTTTTTGGCAGGACGAGGGAATCGCCTATCAAAAGCGGGATAACCGTATCGCCTATGTAAATATGGAAAGCGAGTACGAACGCCATATGAGCAATAAAACTACTTGGATTGTTGTATATGTGGCTGTTTTAGTGATTTTCGCTTTTATTAGCGTGTTTTTGGCGCAATGGGCAATCAGACCCGTTAAAAAAGCCTGGCAAAATCAAAAATCCTTTATCAGCGATGCATCACACGAATTAAAAACGCCTTTGACCGTTATCCTGGCCAACTTGGAAATCGCCATGCAGAATGGGGGAGAATCAAAATGGCTAGGTGTTGCCAAAGCGGAGGCAGAACATATGAAAAAACTCATTGATAATCTGCTTTTTTTGGCGCGCAGTGATGAGAATATGCATTTGTCAAACACCAAACGTATCCATTTTTCGCAGCTTCTGCAGGAGCTGACGCTGGCCTTTGATGCAATTGCATTTGAAAACAACTTAATCTTAGAAGAGCATATTGAAAACGATATTTATGTGCAAGGAGACACCGATTTACTGCGGCAGCTTATATCCATATTGCTTGAAAATGCGATTAAATACACACCGAAAAACAATCGAATTTGTGTGCGGCTTTCCGGCAAGCAGGACACTCTAAAATTGAGCGTGCAAAACCGCGGAAGCGTGATTTCTCAGGAAAAACTGGAGCGTCTTTTTGAGCGTTTCTATCGTTTGGATGAAGCGCGTACCAAGGGTGGCTACGGACTTGGACTCTCCATAGCGCAAAAAATTACGCTGCTTCACGGTGGCACAATCAAAGCGAGCAGCAGCGAGACAGAGGGGACGATATTTACTGTTATATTGAATAAAGCATAAGCTTGAAAATTCTGCGATAGCATGTTGTTACCGCAGAATTATTTTATTGGATTTTGTTATACATGACCTCAAAAAGCAACACTGCATTATCGAGTAGCTTATTCTGGCTCAGTCCTATGCTGTCTTCGCTCCAAAGGCTGATACATGCGCCTAACACACCATTCATGTCTGTCAGTGCATTCTCTGTATTGTCACCGTCCCAAACTGCTAAATTCCAATTTTCTGACAAGTCCTTGACGGCGTAGTCGGGGCGATGTTCCTCATTGGGAACATAGTATAGATAATAGGAATTATATATAATTGCTTGTAATCCTGACTCGAGTATTTCCGGTAAACTGGCTCTATGTTCTCTGTTTTCTTTCTTGTACTGGGGCGTTATCACATCGCCGTCATAGCTCCAGTAGCAAACAATCATGTTTTTGGGAATGCGATGGAGATTATTCTTATTGATACCTTCATTCCATAACAATGCAGTCATTCCAAGTGAGTGGATATGTGTATTTAATTCGGTAATGTAGTCAATATATTCCTCTGCATCATATGCTTCGTCTTCAAATTCATCACAGCCGATGTGCATATACTTGGCATTATCCAATGCTTTGGAGCGCACTTCACTGATTAGGTTTTTCATCAAAAGCAGTGTTCCGCTTTTTCGTATATCCATTTCCGTTTCATTTTCTTCCAAAACAATTTTTTCCAATACTTCGGTACCCATTTTTTGTTCATATAGATGCATAATCCCTTCTGCATGGGCGGGACTACCTAATTCTACAAACAGCTCAATATTTTTTTCTTTAGCGTAATCATATATGTTCTTTAGCTGTGCAAAACTCAAAAAGGGAAGACCGTTAGCTGGATTGACATATCTATCTTCTTCCAATACGGCAGTGCTTGTTGTTTGCCCTAACAAATCGCTTTCCAGAGCATAGTTCGGGCTGTCTGAAATGTGCAGCTGCAGGTAGCTTGCATTATGTTCGAATAATTTGTCGATTAAGTACAGAATTTGGTTTTCTGTATAGAAATTTCTTGCCATATCCAAATTCATGCCAATCATTTTTTTCTGCGCATATACAGGCTGTAAGATAAGAAGAATGATTAAAATAATACTGCAAAGTTTTGCTGTGTGTTTCATAGATTCCTTTTCAAAAAATTGCAGAGGGTTATCTGCAATTTTTTCTTCGATTTAGCCCATTTTTTCGCTGAGCTTCTGTCCACCTAATATATGAAAATGTAAATGCTTTACAGTCTGGCAGGCGTCGTTTCCGCAGTTACTGACAAGTCTGAAGCCGGTTTCAGATAAACCCTGCTCCTTAGTAATATGCGAAATGGCTTTCATGCATTCCAAGATCACATTAGGATAGTTTTCGGCCGCTTCAACAATATTCGGTGTGTGTTGCTTACATACAACCAGTATATGCGCAGGTGCTTGCGGGCTGATGTCGTGAAATGCATAGCAATATTCATTTTCAAATACTTTTTTTGAGGGAATTTCACCTGCGATAATTTTACAAAAGATACAGTTTGTCATATTTTACTTCCTCTCCGATTAAAATTTCGTTTTGTACACTTACTATCTTCACTTTTACAATTTCGCCGCCTGTATATTCACCGGCTACCTGTATGGGCATATAATCCTCGCTGAAGCCTTTCCAGGTACGATCGGCTACTTTTTCTTCAATCAGTACATGGTAAGTTTGCCCGATGGATTTTAAATAAATTGCTTTGGCGAGTTCTTCGCTTAATGCAATTAACTCCTTGGTTCTTTGTTTTTTTGTCTTGGGATTGCATTGTGGCATATTGGCCGCATCTGTTCCTTTTCGGAGGGAAAAGGGGAATACATGTACTTTTTGAAAATCTATTTTGCGCACAAATGCCTTTGTTTCTTCAAAATCCGCATCGCTCTCCCCGGGAAAACCCACAATGATATCGGTTGTAATTGCGCAGCCCGGAAAATATCTGCGTAATATGTCCACTGATTTTTGGAATCGCGATGTATTGTATCTTCTGCGCATGCCGCGCAATACATTGTCACTGCCGCTCTGTAAAGCCAAATGAAAATGCCGACACAGTTTCTCGTTTCTGGTTAGTCTCTCGGCAATTTCTTCTGTAACAAGATTCGGCTCCAGAGAGCTGATGCGGATACGCCTGATGCCTGCGACCGCATTGATGCAATCCACCACATCACATAAGTCATGTGTTCCTAAGTCTTCGCCATAGCAGGATAAATTGATGCCGGTTAATACGATTTCCCGGTAGCCTCCCCGCGCAAGTGACTTGGCTTCCGCCTCAATATCATCCAACAATCTGGAGCGTATTTTTCCGCGTACAGAAGGGATAATACAGTAGCTGCAGTTATAGTTGCAGCCCTCCTGAATTTTCATCACGGCACGGGTGTGCGCATTGTGC
>JBHADM010000017.1:0-12088 GCA_041855045.1 Bacillota bacterium
AAGCAATTCTTGCAAGTAAGCTTGATTACAAAAACCGGAGCGTCAGCGAGGCTCTCCTGCAAGGGGAGCTGTCACTGCAGCGCAGCGGAAGTGACTGAGGGGTTGGTGTTGGGATAGCCTGCAAATCGTTTAACTACCTTGGAATTCCTCCGTCACGGCTGCGCCGTGCCACCTCCTTTTACAAAGGAGGCGCGGAGCTTGCATTTCCTTGTTGTACTGGAGCAAAAAACGGAATAGGAATTTGCCTAATCTTACACAAGTGTTCAAATACTATGCTGCCAGTTTATGAAGTCTCCTCCGGACTGCTATTTAAGCCTGCCTTTTGCGCCTGTATCATCTGCAAATGTCTGGGTATACGGTAGATTTTGCCATCCTTACGAAAATGCGCACCGGTCTGCTTGAAGTGAAAGGGCGTGCGGTATGCCGCACTCTGCGCCGCCAAGTGCCGCACCCAATCAAAATCGCAAACCCTTGCATCGTCGCCGGATTCCCCGCCGCACAGCACACTTTCAATCTTGCCTGTGGCAAGGTAGGGCGCAATGTCAATATCCGTCAGCAGCGGTTCATGTATAAGCTTTCTGTGCCGTATGGGCTGGGCGAGCAGCAGAGGTATGCGTAAATCCGCCATGGCTTGGTTCTCGCAGGTGACGCAAATGCTGACATGGGCATAACCCTCGCCCCAATCTGCAGGGAGCTGCACCACAAAGCGATCAATGCGCTTGGTGATGATGAAAAAATGCAAATCCTGCCGCTGCGCTATCATCTGCCAGGCCTCTGCGCGCCATTCGTCCGCTTCCTCCAAAAAGAAATCGGAGGTCATACAGGTGTACACGACATCGTCCTGCAATTTGTAATCGCCGTTTTTCCTGCGGGCAAGCGGCAGACGAAACTGTGCAGTCTTGCTGATGACAGTGCTGTCCTTACCAAAGCTCTCGTCCCTGCGAAACATATAACAATGCAGGCAGCCTGCGCTGATTTTATGGCAACCGTGCCAGGGATTCCAAATCGCCATGTACTCACCTGCCTTTACGCTTTTTTAGTACGCTGCTTACTCCTATGATAGCACGGCAATGCCTTGCGTGCAAGGGAATACGCAGGACGCTGCAGCAAGGAAAAAACGGCTGCTTTTCAAATTGATGCGAGATACAGATATTTCTATCATATAGATAGACAATAAAACACTGAAAAGTAAAACAAACATGAACAAATTGTACAGCTTGCAGGAGCTTGCCATAATGAGCGGCTTTACCACAAGGACATTGCGTAACTGCCTGACACAGGAGCCGCTGCAGGGCAGCAAGACGGATGGAAAGCCTGCGCATCAAGCGCAACAGTGTGGTATATGATTTTCCGGCGAACAAGCGCAAAAAAAACGCTCCTGCGTGATTCTGGATTTCCCTTATCTTTAGAGGATGGCAATGCGATTTCCGGCTTCTTCTGCAAGCAGATGAAAGCAGCCAAGGATGTAATATTCAACTACGATTGGGACAAAGGGCACGGCAGGGCAATTCTCTCCGGCGCAGCGGATCAGGCTGCACGAATATTGCAGACCCACCATGCGGAATGAAAGGACAAAACCACATCACAAAAAAATCGGAGGCTGGAAATGCCGCTTCCGACTTTTTTACATATGGTTGAAGGATATCGTTTGCGCATAAGCTGTCATTGCGACAGCTCCGCTGCTGCTTTTGCTGCGTTCTGCTCATTTGCTGCAATCTGATTGCATAAACCAGCCCAAGCCGATTGCTCACAATGTCTGCCAGCACACAAACCCCTGATATTCTCTATGATTACATTTACCTGTATGCACGGAGCCTTCACAGTGCTTCACCGTGTTGCGCAGATTGCCCTCCACCGTCTGAAACGTCGCTCCTCCTTGCACCACAAACCCGACATGTGTGGAGCGCATATCGTCGGGCTTACCATAGTAAATCAAATCCCCCGTCTGCGGGATATGGCCATCGCCCTTTACATGCCATTGCGCGCCGCAGCGCTCACACAAAATCTTGCGCGCCCTGCCACAGTAGGCTTCTCCATAGGGCATACATATGTCCATGCCGCAGGCGGAGGCAAGCCAGTAGATGAAATTTTGGCACCACTGGCCATATAATCCCAACGCCGCTCCGGTATTGCCCACCAGGGAAACTGCCATCTGCGCCATGCGATGTTTGGCGTCTGCCTCCATCGCGATGGCTTCTCCCACGCAGGAGCTATGTACATAGCGTATGTCATAGCTGCCGTGCCGCATGCCGAAGCGCACTTTGAGCCACAGCGGATCGCCCTGCAAGGAGCGTGACAGCTCCGTTCCCTCTATGCAAAGCAACGCGCCCTGCCCCAAACGATTCAAAAGGCTTGCGTAGGGATGTTTGCGTAAATTTACATGCGGCTTGCACAGACGCACAAAATCGCCTTTTGCATAGGCTGCAGCAGGCGATACTATCTCCACATACTGTTTCATCACATAGCCCTTGTGTATGCCCTGCCACAGAGTTTCGTACCAACCCTCGCTGCGGCAGGGTGCAATGGCTATGACACTGCCTTCGGGGAACTTTCCCCAAGCTCTGCTCTGTTTAGAGGGAGCCGTTCTGCAATATAAGGCAGCGCCGATTACCCTGGCGCTGCACTTGTTTACTGTTTTCTCCTCCCTCACCTATCACTCCTCCTTTTTGCCCAGGCGGCTGATGGCGTTTTTCAACACATCCGGAAAGGGCAAGCCCATGTGGGTGAGGTTTTCCACAAAGCTGAGCATTTCATTGCTGCAGTAAAACAATATACAGGCGTTGCGGAACACGTTTTTCTGTCCCAGAGCTTCGTCCAGCACCACCGCCACCAGCACGCTGAGCATGATCATGGCCTTTTTAAACAAGCCCTTTATTCCCTGCTCGGAGCTGAGTTTGCCGTCCTCCGTTTTGGGGCTTTTACCCATGGAGGCGCAGAGCATGCCGCTGATGTAGTCTACGCCCATGAGTATCAGCAGGGCCTTGAGCAGAAAATCAAAGCCGCCATACAGACCGGACAGAGCGCCGAGCAGCACCGATCCCATGCGAAAGATTTTTTCAAGTAAATTGCCTTGTATTGGGTTTTGCATTGTATTTTTCTCCTTATTTAGTATGGTATTTGGGAATGGATATTTGTATTTTCTATCATGTTTGCATAAATCAGAACACATTCTCCACTTTACTATGGTTTTCAGTGTATAGTTGTCATCCTCATGATATTTTTACCCACTTGTAAGTATTTTTGTTTTAAATCCTATAAATACTGTACTCCTCATCACCACCTATCTATAAAATCCCCTGTATTTTTTCATGTTTCCCTCCACTATTCCTCATACACTTCATAAATGCTGCGCAGTATAGAGTATATGGTGGCGGAGCCGTTGCCGCTGATACGCAGCCGCATGGTATGACATGGCTGGGCACATATGGGCACACGGACGGCAAGCTCCCCGCGGAACACATCGGCATCCACAATTTTCCACGGGATTTTGCTGTTATCCGTCTCCTGCGGATCCACATCAAAGGCGACGAATATGGCATAGTCGCCCTTGCCGGACAGCATGACCTGTATCATGTCCAGGTTGCGCTTGTCAGGCAGGGTAAGGCTGAAGTCGGCGGTTTCGGCAAACCAGTACAATGGCCCCTCCTGCTCCATACTCCCGTCTTCCAGTGCCTTGTCGGGCTTGCCAACCGAAAGCAGCGCATTGTTTGTGATAAAGTAAGCGGTGCCCTTATGCCGGCAGGCGGAGGATACGCAGCAGTTTTCCTCCTTATGCCAGAACGCCCGCTCGCTGTCATATACGAATATCCCTTGCTCTGCGCCGTTTTGCTGGCAGAGATAGTAGCGATTGCCCTGCGTGAATGCGATACAGTCGCCGATATTGCGCAGCGCAGCCTTGTTGATGCGATGAAACAATCCGTTGTAATACATCACTCCCTGCGAACTGAGATAATAGAGTGCGCCGTTCAGCAGCTGCAGGCTGTCTTCGCTGCCCTTGCGCAGGCCGGGCTGCTCCATCCGCACGGTACGGAAGTTCTGCGGACGATTGCCGGTAATGCGATATATACAGTCGGCGCAGAATATCAGCAGTTCCTCCTCCCAGGCGATGAGCTGCAGGGGTTCCTCGTCCAGGCTAAGCAGATAACTGTCCCCACTCAATCCTGAAAACGCTTCAAAAACACACGGATTTCCCAACTTGCTGGCATAGACTTCCCGTTTTTCGGCGTTGAATCCCCACAATCTTTGATTCCACACCGCCATTCTGTCGAGTGTCGGAACGCTGCGCGCGATTTCCACCTCCGACGACTCTGTAAACAAGTGAGGGAGATAGCCCATCACCAGCAGCCTGTTTGTCTGCAAGCCCTCGATGATATAGCTTTGGTTCAACTCCGGCAGAGCTCTTATACCGGATATGCTGACGGCATCGCCCACAGCAAAACCCTCGTCTATGCCCGGCGCTTCCAGGCAGATGTAGATGCTCTGTACACTCTCATACACGCCGTTTTGGTAGCGTTTGAGCTTTTTTTCGCGCGTATCCAGCCACAAGGCGTGATTCCCGGGCGGCGTATCGGATACGACATAATCCTTATAAGGCTCTCCAAAGGCATCGGTGATGGTAAATTGTATATCTCTTTTACGATAGCGTTGCTCCATGGGGCGCAGTGTGCCAAGCGCCGCATTGTACAGCAGCTTATCCGGCATAATGATAAAATCCTCGCCCATGCTTGCGCAGCAGCGTTTGCCTTTGCCAATCCGCCCTATGGAGCGCGTTCCCTCATAGAGTGTATCGCCCTGCAGCAGCATGAGTTTATCGTGGGAAAAGACCTGGGTATCCACATCCACGCGCCGCAGTACATGGTAGGGTTTTCTGGTACAAATAGACGGGTAAGCGCTGCCGCTCATGTTTTGCATACTGCGCCAGCTATGCTGGCTTGCCACCACCTCATCGCAGAGCCCGTCAAAGCGGTCGACAAACAGTATTTTATGGTTGGGTTTCTGTATTTGATTTAAAAACATACATCCTCCTTGCTATGCTATGCGAAAAGTATAGCAGCCGGAGGATGGTGAAGGACTGTATGAAAATGACGAAAAACAGCTTATGATAAGGGTTTAGATAGGGATGTAATTTTATATTGCCGGGGGTGAGCGATTGATTGAATCCTGCACGCAAGTTCGAACACAAAAATCGGAGCGCAGCGGAAGTGACTGAGGGCTTGGTGGTGGGATAGTCTGTAAGTTGTTTAACTACCTTGGAATTCCTCCGTCACGGCTGCGCCGTGCCACCTCCTTTTACAAAGGAGGCACAGATCTTGCGCTTTTTCGGACACTTAGAACAACAAATGGATAAGTAACAATTAAGCAATTCTTGCAAGTAAGCTTGATTACAAAAACCGGAGCGTCAGCGTGGCTCTCCTGCAAGGGGAGCTGGCACTGCAGCGCAGCGGAAGTGACTGAGGGCTTGGTGGTGGGATAGTCTGTAAGTTGTTTAACTACCTTGGAATTCCTCCGTCACGGCTGACGCCGTGCCACCTCCTTTTACAAAGGAGGCTTTAAGCTTGCGCTTTTGCCGACGGTTGGAGCGGGAAATAATATAGTGTTCTTTTATATTTTTTGTTTTGCAAAATTAAAAACGTCAGGTTGCCCTGACGCTTTTTGAAAATATGTAAGTTTTGCTTATTGCTTCACTATTTGATGATCTCGCTCAGCAATACCAGCCTTTCCTTGATGGCGTTTGCCAGCAGATCCTGTATCAGCGCTTCGTTGCCCTCGTAGACGTCCTGCAATGTTTCGCGGTACGCGGTCAGCCACTTCTCGAACAGATCTTTGCTCTTGTTCATACTGTCGTTCTGGCTGCGATTGTATTTGCCCTCTGCGTAGCTGTACAGCACTTCCAGCGCCGTATGCCACGTATCTCCCGCTTCCTTCATCCGCTGTGCGGCATTGGCTTCGTTTATTCCCTGTATGGAGTCAAAGATTTTATGATCCACTTCCTGCAGCGTATCGCCCGTCTGCACATGGTAGTTCTGCGCATGATTGGCATAGGCTTCAAATGCGATCGCAGCTTCGCCTGCGCCGGATTCGTTTTGCGCTATATCCTCCGCTGCCAGCTGCAGCACGGTATCCTTTCGGGTCAGATAGCGCGCTTTGATCAGATAGCACAGCTCTACCGATTTCTTTGCATAGATGTTGTTGATAATCTCCTGCGGGCGCGGGCTCTGTTTGCCGTAGAGCAGTATCAGCAAGCGTTCCAGTGCGCCGGCATCATTGCGGAATGCCTTATGTTCCGCCTCGATATTCTTTCTTACGGTATCGCTTCCCTCCATACGGATGAGCTGATCATAACTGTCTTCCACATCCCTGATCCAGAGGCGTATGCCGTTTTTGTAGGCGTTTTGTTTCTGCCTGTCATTTGCGGCTGCGGCGACTTCATCGGCAATCTTTTGCGCGGTCTTGCTGTGTACGGTGCAGAAGAGCAGGCGGAAGCTGTCCTCTCCCGGCTGTATGCTTTCGAGTATACGCTCGCAGTGCGGCGTCATATTGGCAAAGCGCGCCACCAGATCCGGATCCGGCGTATAACCGGTGTCCGGCGGTATCAAGTCAGCCGGCGGGGGTATCTTGTCATCGTCCCCAGGCGGTATTTTGTCCTCTCCCGGAGGCGGGATCTTATCCTCATCCCCGGGCGGAGGTATTCTCTGATTATCTCCGGGCGGTATCTCGTCCTCTCCAGGCGGCGGGATTCTGTCATCGTCCCCTCCCGGCTCTCTGTCATTGCCTCCCGTTGGGTCTCCGTCGGGCTTGGATGCAATCTCTGCCAGGCAATCAAAGGTAACATCCATGTTGTCGCCTTTTATAATATACTTTACATTTGCGATATTCAGGAAGTAATAGCGATTGTCGGGGTGCAGATTTTCCGTGTTGATGTGTCCGTCCTGCACGAGGAGACTACCCAACGGTATAGTCTTTGTCGTCCCTGGTTCAACTGTTGTATTGGTAAAAAATTGCTTGTCTACTTTTTCGTCTTTGACCTCGAAGTCGATTGGATCGTTGGTATTGTTCGTAATACGCAAAGCGAATTCTATGGTTTCACCCACATAGAAGAATCCGCGGGCGGGGGTATTTAACACAAACTTCTCTATATGCACCCCGCCTTCTTCCTGCGGCGGATCCTCGGGGCCAACACCCACAGGAGCCGGCGCAATCTGCACAAGGCAATCATCCGACTGCATTTTAAGTTTGTCGTACAAATTGTATTTTACATCTACGATATTACGGTAGAAGTATCGCTCTTCCGAATGCAGGTTAGCCGAATTGATGTCCCCCTCACGCACCAGCACACTGCCTAAGGGCAGTCTCAGTACATTCTTTGCCTTCACCAATCCGACTTTCAAATATTGTTTGTCCAGTTTATCGTCATTTACCTCAAAATAGATATCCTTATCGGTGTTGTTGGTTACCTCCAGGCCAAATTCTATGGTTTCACCGACATAGAAGAATCCGCGCGCAGGGGTGTTGCGTACAAACTTGTGTATATGCAGTTCACCGTCATCCTGCGCCGGGTCTATCGGGACATTGTTATCCACCGGCACGGCAATGCTGTGCGAAGCGGAATAGTCTTTGCCCCCTACGCTGAAATACAAGGTTGCAGTGTTGACAAAGTATTTATCCATGCCTACAATATGGGCATTCGTAATATCCTCCAGTCTGAGCACATAGGGATCCGTTTCCAAGTATAACCAGGGCAAAGGCATATTGGCATTGAATTCCATTTTATAGTGCACGGGCTTGTCTTCCAGATATTTGAGGAAATATTCAAGCCCAAGTTCCGGGTTGACAGCGATCACAATAATAAACTTCAGCTCTTCCCCTACGGTATAGTACGCTCCGTTCTTTGGTTTGTTCGCAGGAAATTTTTGTATAGCGAGCATGAGCTGTGTTTCCTCTGTTTTTTCCACCTTGCTTACTGGTGCGTTCACCTGTGCGGAGATTTCAAAGTACTCATTATAGCCCTCCACCTGAAAACTGAGTGTCACATGGTTCAGCAAGTAACGCCTGCCGTCTTTTCCGGGTTTCAAGTCCCGTATGTGTTCCTCCCTGAGTACAAACTCTCCCAGATGGTAGGTTTCTGTCGCAAATGGCGCCAAGCTGTCCACATGGAATGCGTCGGCATCAAACAAGTAATCATATGCGCCGAGGTTTATCAGCTTCTGCTGTGATTCGTTATGTACGGTAATGCCATAGCGTATGGTTTCGCCCGGCACAAAGTACTCGCCGTTGGCAGGCGTATTTTCGATGAATTTTTCGACGTATGCAGAGGCTTCCGTCTTTTCTTTATCCACCCATGCCTCGCAGCTTACCGCCTTGTTTCGCTCTACGCCATTGATGGTGTAGGTAAGGGTGGCGGTGTTGACATGTATGGTTTTGCCCTCAAAGTTTTTGTACGCAAAGTTTACCATATCTTCTGTGACTTTTTTGCTTCCCAGGGATATCATACGCTTGCTTCCGGCAGGCAAAAAGTCAATATTGAATGTCTGACTATCCAGGCCATAGTCAACCACGCGTATGTTTTCCATGTCGTACATGGTTTCGTTGATAATGTACAGACTGTATTCTATGGTGTCACCCGGCAGATAAGGACGTCCTCCGGGCTCATTGCTCAATACTTTGTAAATATAGATCTCCGGTTCCGAGGCGGCCGGCTCTTTAGGAGGCTCTTTCTGCACGCCGGGTACATGCTTCATCAATATCTCTACCGAATCGGACCAGACTTCACCGTCGGGCTCCCCGTCCGGTACACCGAACGCCACAAAGCGATCGCTGAATTCCCTCTCAAAGGTGTAGGTTTCCTTTGGAACAAGAGCCACACCAAGCAGGGTGACCTCGCCCTCTTCCAGGCGGTCGGTAGCCTCCATTGGACTGAGTGCATTATATTTTCCGAATATCTCATGTACAAGGACATCGTTCACCGCGCCTTTTCCGATATTGGCAATCTGCATGCTATAGTATCGGAGGCCCAGAAGCTCAAAATCCTGCTCCAGTTCAAATTGCGGCGTGACCTCCAAAAACAGCTTGGGATAGTCTAGATGTATGCCCATTGCCATCATCGTGCTGGCAAGGGGTTCGCCGTCACCCTCGAGGTCATTGTCGTTCTGAAACTCCTGCAGGGATCTTCGGGTACTGTCGTCCATCCTGCCGTCCGTGCGGCCGGGGCGGTATCCCCTTCTATGCAGCTCTTTTTGGATTTCGGACAGCACCTTGCGGTCATTTTCCAAATGCAGGGGGTAGAATTTCTCCTGCTCTGCTGCACCGCAAAGCACGCATTTGCGCTCTCGTATGCCGAATCCGTTCAGGCTTGGCGGTTTTACCACCTTCCACTCGCCGAATTGATGCGGCAGCTTGGCGACAGGCCGTGTGCTTTCCACGCCGCAGCGCCTACAGATTGACGATTCCAGACCTTCCTCGCTGCAGGTGGGCTCTTTTATCCTTTTCCATCTGTCAAAATCATGCCCCAGCGCACGCAGCGTTCTGGTTCTTTGTGTGCCGCATACACGGCAGGTATCCCTTGCCTTTCCTTCTTCGGTACAGGTCGGCGCCTGCAGTGTCTCCGACGACATGTCATGGCCGGTGGCAGGCAAAGTGTTGGAATATTCCCTCTGACAATAGCTGCATCGGAATATTTCATAACCGCTTTCCTGGCAAGTTGGCGCTTTATACCCAATGCGCACATAATCATGCGTATGCCCTACACCCGTTGTTGATGCCTGCAGCGGTATACCGCTGAGCAAGAGCAGCAGCGCGAACAACAAGCTCAAATACTTTCTGCTTTTCATAGTGTTTTCCTTTCTGTAATATAATATTAACATTCTGCTATGGAGATGGAATGCTGCAACAGAGTTTTCTTTTTTTTTGCATTTTTGATGCAAAATCCCGTCGATGTGCCATAGCATTCTGTTGTACTTAACCTGAGTATAGAAAAAAAATACATAAAAAAACAGCTACATCTTTTTGTAGTATTGATATTTTCATATCAATACAGCGAGAAAAATAAGAATATAAGTCATTTCTTATTTTTCAGTTTTTTCGAGAAAAATATGAAGAATTTATGAAAATTCAGTGAATACAAAATATTATTTCGGATAAAATTTGCAGTTAAAAAAAGCCCCCGTGATGGATTCGGCTGTGGTGAGTAGGAAACCTGCAGCGCAGCGAAATTGACTCAGCACCTGGGGAGATTGGCGCTTTCGGGCAGCCGACATGAAAAACCCGCAGTATTTCAAGTTGATTCCCCTGTCCTTGCTTGCTATGATATAGACAGTCAATAAGAAAAGCCCGGAAAGGAGAACAACAATGGACAGAACCTATAATTTGAATGAGCTTGCCATGATGAGCGGCTTTACCACAAGGACACTGCGCAGCTATCTGACACAGGGACTGCTGCAGGGAAGCAAGACGGATGGCGTATGGCAATTCACAGCGGAGAATGTGGAAAAATTCTTTACCGACCCCTATGTAAAAGAGGGCATACGTATTAAACGAAACAGTGTCGTGTTTGACTTTCTTGCCGACAGAAACAAAAAAGAAAAGCGCTCATGCGTGATTCTGGATTGCCCCGTTTCCATGCAAGAAGGGGGTGCCATTTCCGACTTCTTCTGCAGGCAGATGGAAACAGCTTCAGACGTTCTTTTTAACTACGACTGGAACAAGGGACATTGCCGGGTGATACTTTCCGGTGCAGAGGAGCAGGTTGCACGGATATTGCAGGCCTACCATGCGGAATGGGACGATACCATCGCATAATGGCATAAAAAAACGGAGCCACCAGCCTATCCGGTGATTTTTTGTATGCAGTTTGCGAAGGTACAGGGCAGGTGCTTGTCGACAGGATCTGTATTTTTCATGTATATACGGCACCCCTCTATATGCAATCTGCGTAAAATATGCTATACTATGTATAGTAAAATCATATAAACTACTTGGCAACACCTCTGTTTGCCGCATGCGCAAACAGCGCCTGCGCACACATACCAACCACCGGGAGGCAGCATGAAAATACTCATCAGCGCCTGTCTATTGGGCGAAAACTGCAAGTATAACGGCGGCAACAACCGCAATCCTGGCATACTGCAATTTATACAGGGGCATACCGTCATCCCCGTATGCCCCGAGTGTTTGGGTGGGCTTTCTACCCCACGCCCGCCGTCCGAGCTGGTGGACGGCAGAGCCTGCAGCATACACGGCGAGGATGTGCACGAGGCCTTTGTGCGCGGTGCCGAGACGGCGCTGCAAACAGCAAAGGAAGAAGCCGTCGACCTCGTCATACTCCAATCCCGCAGCCCCAGCTGCGGCGCCAAGCACATCTACGACGGCAGCTTCCGCGGCCGCCTGATACCCGGTCAGGGCATATTTGCCCAAATGCTGCTCGAGCATGGGTTTAACATAGCGGATGCGGAGGATATTGTGGACACGCTGCGGGTGGAGTGAGCGAAAGCCAAAACTTTCTATAAATATCCAAAATAAAGCGCAAACACCTTCTAATAAGTGATTTTTTCCTATCACAAAGCTTCTGCATCATCAAATAGAACTGGTTCATTTTGTATGTGCTTAGTTGTAACCGACTTTGCATTCAAAATGAAAGCGCAGCGAGGATATCCTGCAACTAAAAACTAACGCTTTGCAAAGCGTCGGAAGGCTTTTGTTCCGCGATATGCAATCCTCCCCTACATGAATTACATTAAATTTATTTGCCCCTGCATTTGGTATTTTTCAACTTCTGTTCCACCAGAAAAGAGCCCTCGCGGGCTCTTTTCTCGTTTCACTGTCACCTATTTCTTTATCACATCCGCAGGCGGCGTGTTCATGGCCTGGGGCATCCAGATGCCGTCCTTGTCCAGGCACCACCAGAAGCCCTCGACTTCTATCCAGCCGGTTTGCTTTTTGCCAGCTGCATCGCGGTACGTCCATTTTCCGTCCTGCATGATCCAGCCGCTTGTGCCTTCGCCCTCATAGTTATGGATGGTGTAAGGCTCGGCTTTACTCTCGTAATACATGCCTGCGCGCAGCAGTGCCTGCTTGTCGGCAGCGTTATCAAACT
>JBHADM010000018.1:0-21001 GCA_041855045.1 Bacillota bacterium
ACCAAATTTATCCACGCAGTTTTAACGATAGCAATCATGATGGAATAGGGGATTTACAAGGCATCATTCAAAAGCTGGACTACCTAAAGGAGCTGGGAATAGACATTGTTTGGCTGAGCCCTATTTACACCTCTCCCGATAAGGACAATGGATATGATATCAGCAATTATTACGATGTTTCCGAAAAATTCGGTACGCTGGAGGATTTTAAAGAATTGCTTGCCGAGGCGCATCGCCGTGACATTCGCATCTTGATGGATTTGGTGGTAAACCATACATCGGATCAACACCCTTGGTTTCAGGAGAGCAGAGCCTCCAAAGACAACCCGAAGCGGGACTATTACATTTGGCGCGACGGATTCGAAGGCAAGGCGCCGACCACACAGTACGGCTACTTCATGGAGCCTGTTTGGGAATACGACAAACATACTGGCCAATACTATTTCCATAATTTTGCCGTGCAGCAGCCGGAACTCAACTGGGAAAATGAGGAAGTGCGCCGTGAAATCTATAAAATGATGAATTTTTGGCTGGATATGGGTGTAGATGGCTTCCGTATGGATGTTATTAACCTGATATCCAAACCTCCGGTTTCTCTTGTAAGTAACGGAGGGCCTGGCCTGTCCAGCGAGAACGGACCGCGTGTGCATGAATTTTTACAGGAGATGAACAGAGAAACCTTTTCAAAATACGACAGCATAACCGTTGGGGAAACGCCCGGTGTATCTCCTGAAGATGCTATACAGTATGCTAATCTTGACGGCACAGAGTTGGATATGCTCTTCCAGTTTGAGCTGGTTGGCGCAGCCGATACCATCGGTCTGTCTAAGTGGCACACCGAAAAAGTAAAGCTGTCCGACTTCAAACGCATCACGGAGCGCTGGCAGAAGGGTCTGTATAATAAAGCCTGGAACAGTCTGTATCTGAGCAATCACGACCAACCACGTCAGGTATCAAGATTTGGTAATACCACAACGGATTTGTTTTGGGAAAAGAGTGCCAAAATGCTCGCAACGCTCATGCATATGCAGCAGGGGACGCCATATATTTATCAAGGTGAAGAAATCGGCATGACCAACTATCATATTACATCTTTGCAGGACTGTGAGGATTATGAAGTGTTCACATCCTATAAGGATATGGTAGAGGATAAAAAACTGCTGACCCATGATCAGTTTATTGCAGGTTTGAACGCGCGCTGCCGCGATCACGCACGCACGCCGGTGCAGTGGAATACCAATATAAACGCCGGATTTAGCGATGTAAAACCATGGCTCGCGGTGAATCCAAATTATACCAAAATCAACGTGGAATCTCAGTTACAAGATAAAAATTCCATATTTGCCTATTACCAAAAACTCATAGCCTTGCGTAAGACAGAGGACTGCATCACCGATGGAGAGTTTGCAATGCTGCTGCCGGAGGATGAAAATATTTTTGCATTTACCCGTACCAATAAAGATACGCAGCTGACCGTCGTTGTAAACTATAGCGACCGTACGCAGGCCTTGGGCTTGGCATTGGATGGTGAATGGCTTATCGGCAATTATGAGCAGGGCAGTGTCGGCGAGTTGCGTCCATACGAAGCCCGCGTATACAAAAGGAGCATTGCATGAAACACTATTTGCACTGCGGCAATGCCAAAGCCATAGTAGAGGATAAAGGAGCGGAGCTGATCTCCTTCCAAACGGATAAGGAGTATCTTTGGCAGGCTGACCCGGCGCATTGGGCGGGGTATTCTCCCGTTCTGTTCCCCAACCCCAGCGTATTGATGAACGATACCATTCGTATTGCAGGCAAGCCCTATAAGCTCAAAAAACATGGATTCGTGCGCGGAAAACAGTTTTCAGTAACGGAGAAAAGCGATAGCTCCATTACGATGCGCTATGCTTCCAGCGAGGAGACCCTGCGCATGTATCCCTTTCAATTTGTGTTGTATGTGACGCATAGCATCCGGGAGAATGGCTTTGTGACAAGCTATCGTGTGGAAAACGCCGACACAAATACTATGTATTTTTGCATTGGTGGGCATCCTTCCTTCAACTGTCCCATGAACGAAGGAGAAAATTTTGAAGACTATGATTTGCGTTTTTCCGAGGTGGAGAATGCTTATGCCTACTATACCAATCAAGGCAAGTATATGGATAGAGATTTATACTGGCACAGGCTGCAAAACAGTGATACCTGGCAGCTGAAACACAGTGATTTTGACGAAGATTCCAGCATCTTTGAAAATCTAAAATCGCAGTATGTATCTCTCGTACATCGACACACGGGCAAAGGCATACGCCTTCATATAGGCAATTTTCCGGCACTGGTGGTATGGAAAACGGCAAAGACCGACGCACCCTTTTTATGCATTGAGCCTTGGCAGGGAATCCCTGCCGTCAAAGGCGAAAGCGGCAACTTTGAAGAGAAGGATTATGCCATACGGCTTGCGCCGGGGGAACATTACGAATCCAGCTTTGCCATGGATTTGGTATTATAATTGCTGCATCGCTGTTTTTTGTGCTATACTGTATAATATAGTGAATAGAAAGGTTATTGGAAGATGGTCGATAAAAAGAGCGGACGATTGTATCTTATGCTGTATGTAATTTGCACTGCGTTGCTTGCAAGTTCCCTATTTTTTGGTAAGCTCAATATGCTTTTACCGAACTTTGTGGAGTTACAGCTATCCAGCCAACGCTTATATATTGATTCCATACTGATAGGGGACATCAACGGTACCATACTCAATGCCGCAATATTGGGTATGATTGCCATGTCTACAGTGCTGCTGGCACGCATCAAACCCAGTGGGTTTACCGTTGCGTGTATACTGCTGGTAATCGGTTTTGGTTTTGCCGGCATGACGGTAATCAGTATACCGCCTATCATTTTAGGTACATGGATTTTTGCAAAATTAAAAAAGCTACGCTATAAAAATTATGCGCACGAAAGCCTGTTGGCATTTGGGCTCAGTCCCATTGTCAATCAAATCGCCTTTGGTAACACCAGAGTTTTCGGTGATTTGGGACAGCTTGCGATGGCATTGCTTGTTGGGCTTATCATTGGATTCTGTGTGCCGCCCATCGCGTATTATCTGGGCATACATTCCAAGCAATATCGTATGCAATATGAGTTCGCAGGGCTTGGCATTGTAGCTATGGTATTTTATGCCGGCTATCGTACTATTGTAGTAGACAGAACCGAGATTCGGGACTTTGGATTGTTGCGATATGCTGTAGGGGAGAGCACCAACCTTTGGATTGTATTTATTCTGATTTTCTTAGGTTTTCTGCTGATTGCGCGCTTGATGAACCCCAAGGCCGTACAGGATTATTTGGAGGAAATCAACAAAAAAGAGCATTCGGATTATGTGTCCGACTTTTCATTTTCCAGCATCCTAATCAATATTAGTATAGTGGGGCTGATTACGCTTGTATACTTTGCACTGACCGGCAGTTCTTTCAACGGTATCGGTATTTGTGTGCTGATGGTTTCGATTGCCTTGGCGTGTTTGCGCCTGCATCCCGCGCATATTCCGGCTGTGTTGGCAGGTGTACTTCTATCTGCCTATACCGGGCTGTATTCGCTCAACGAGCCGCTGATGCTGTTTGCTTACGCGTTTTCCCTGGGAATTTCCGCACTGTACAAAAGTACTGGGCTGTTTTACACTATTGTTGCAGGTATACTGTTCAACTATATCAATATTTTTTCACAAGGTTTTTTTGCCGGTATGAATCTGTACGGTTCCGGTGCGGCTATGGGATTCACGATGTTTATCGTCAATATACTGCACCAGGCACTAAATACAAAAGAAATACCGCATTGATTTGGGATGAAAAGAGCCGCTTGTATCATAAATGTACAAGCGGCTTTTGTATTATTTTAATTTGTCAAAATGCAGTATCTTGGACAGCCTGTCATTGAGCGACAAGGTTAAGAAAGCGTAAATGGGTATCGATACGGCTTGTTTGATCGCCGCGGCAGTGAAGTAATACAGAAAGGTTTTGTTGCCGTACAGAATAACTTGGAACAATGGAACCATCAATACCGATGTTAGGAATTGTCCTACAAATATACCAATCAAAATTTTGATAAATCCATATTTCGGGTATTTATCACCCAAGAGATTGGTTATCAATACCGGTATCAAACCCGTTAATGCTGATGTCAGTGTAAACAAGGGGTTGAATGCAAAGGCAGAGGGACGTACTAAAAATGCCAATACATCGCTGACGGCGCCAACCAAAAAACCGCTGATAGGGCCAAGAAAATAACCGGATAATATGATGGGGAAGCCGCCAAAGCTAATGGTATCAATGCGTAAGGTATTGATAACGACCGAAAGAGCAACAAAAAATGCCATATAGCTTAAGCGATTTACATTAATTTTTGTTTTGCTGTCCTCTTTTAGAACCGTGCTGACCATACCGCCTAAGAAGCCGACAAAAGCGGCCAAGAGTATCATTGCCCAAAAATACTGCGTAATAAATTGCAGATAGTTTTGGTTTTGTGTCAGAAATTCCTGCAAACGATCGCCTTTCAGGTTTTCCATTATAGGAGAAAAACGTCGCAGCAGCAGGCCTGTGCCGGTAATCAGTATACCGAGTACAGCACCGCAGTATTTGCCGCAATAATTGCCCATAATAAATATGAGAAATAAAGCGAAGAAGTAGCCCAGATAGATTTCGGGTTTTGCATTGTAGCGTATCGCAAGGACACTGATAACGGCCAGTATCGCAACGATAACAAGGTTACGTATTTTTGTATTTTTCATCATACAATCCTCCTCAAACATATCTACTTAAGAGGATTCTTAAGCAGTGAACGCGACTGTCTACCGCAAATTACTTTTTCGTATCGAAGCAACGTCCCATCTTCGATCACTTAACGCAGACAGTCTACCCTGTAACTGTAATATCATATCACGCTTTTTTACTTTTTGATAGATTTTTTATTGCATTCTTAGTCATTTATCTATCTTTTATTTCTGATTGGTTCTTGATAAGTTTGTGATAAGTGCTACCTGTTTAATATTTCCAAAGCCTTTATGTATTTTTGCACTCGTGCAATATCTTCTGCATTGATATTTTTGAGTCGCCTCAAATTCATATTTTGCAATAAATCCTGTTGCTTTACTTCCTGGGCAAGCTTATTATGCTTTATTTTTTCTATATATTCAAAATAGGGCATTTTTTTATCATGTGTTAGCAGCAGTAAACTTTCTTTTTGTTCCTTATCCAAAAAATCAAAATCGTCTACTGTAAATCTATCGCTGTCTTCCAATGCATCATGCAGCAAAGCCACAGCTTTTGCTTTTTTCGTTCTGACTTTCATGGATACTTTCAAGGGGTGCAGGAAATATGGTTTTCCTCCTTTATCAACCTGTTTGTAATGTACCTTCAGTGCAATGATAAAAGCTTTCCAATATAAGTTTTACCTCTTCGAGTTCTTAATGAAGTATTCCGATTTTCCCATATTTTTGAAAAAAATCACTCTATATTTTCCGTCGTATAAATCCGATAAAATATAGAGTATTGATTTATTTTAATTCTTTCAAGTTGATTTTTTTGTTTTTATTGCTCTCTTTATAGATTACAAACTTTTTACCTATGCATTGTATGGCTTCGGCGTGTACTAAGGAGCATAAATTATTGCATGCTTCATGTGTATCCAGCATGGCGCCGTCCTGTATGGCGCACTTGATCAGTTCGCGAGCCTCCAGTACATCATAGGCTTCTTTTACAGTGGCATCTGTGATGCCGTTGACGCCGATATATAGCACCGGCTCCATCGCGTGCGCCATTTTGCGCAGTGCTGCTCTTTGTTTGCTTGTCATATTCTCTCCTGCTATTCTATGAAATCAAATTCCATGTCGCCCATTTGTATGGTGTCGCCTTCTTGCGCGCCAAGCTCCCGAAGTTGATCCAGTATTTCAAACTTGCGCAGCATTTTATGGAACCAGTTGACACTGTCGGTGTCGTTAAAGTTTACAGTGGCTATGAGTCGCTCTATGGCATCTCCGCTGACCGTATACACACCGTCGATCAGCTCTACCACAAAGGCTTTTTCCGGTACTTCGACAAATACTTCGCTCTCTTCGTGGAACACCTGTGTAGGCGGAAGCTCTTTCAGCTTCTCGATGATGCAATCCACCAAGCTGTCCAAGCCCTCATGGCTAATTGCGCTGGCAACATACACTTCCAGTCCCAATGCTTTAAATTTCTGAATTAATCCGTCCAAATCAAACGCCGGATCAAGTATATCCATTTTGTTAAGCACTATGATTTGCGGTCGATTTTTTAAATCACCGTAGGCTTCCAGTTCATTTGTAATAGTCGTGTAGTCGGCAAAAGGATCCCTGCCTTCGCTGCCGCTTACGTCAATCACATTCAGTATCAGTCGGGTTCGTTCTATATGGCGTAAAAACTGATGTCCCAAGCCCTTACCTTCGCTGGCACCCTCTACCAATCCGGGTATATCCGCCAATACAAAAGTTTGGTCGTATTTGGATACAATACCGAGGTTGGGCGTTAGAGTGGTAAAATGATAGTTTGCTATTTTTGGCTTAGCACGGGTTAATGCAGCCAATATTGTGCTTTTACCAACATTGGGAAAACCTACCAGCCCGACATCGGCGATGGTTTTTAATTCCAATGTAAATTCAAATACGTCGTTTTTTATGCCGGGCTTTGCAAAGTTGGGTGCCTGTCTGGTGGGGGTTGCAAAGTGGCTGTTGCCATAGCCGCCACGGCCGCCTTTCAGCAAGCGTTTCTCCGCATTTGCTTCGCTCATGTCGGCGACAACAAGCCCTGTGTTATTTTGTATCACGACCGTGCCGACCGGTACCTTGATAACAAGGTCTTCTCCGTCCTTGCCTTTGCGCATACGGCTCATACCGTCTTCGCCATTGGCGGCTACATATTTGGATCGATATTTAAAATCGAGCAAAGTATGCATGTTGGGGTCGGCATATATGATGATATCGCCGCCCTTGCCGCCGTCGCCGCCGTCAGGGCCGCCGTTTTGTACAAACTTTTCTCTGTGAAAGGATACGCATCCGTTTCCGCCGTCGCCCGCTTTTACCTTTAGTTGGGCTTTATCTACAAATAATGACATTATTTCTCCTGTTTCTTTTTTCTGCTTTGTTTTTCTTCTGCTTTTGGGTAAGGGCAGTGCACAGCCAATGAGCATTCGATACATTTGGGTTTTCTGGCATCGCAAACGCGCCTTCCATGCAATATCAACCAGTGGTGCGCATCTATCCAATCCTCACGGGGGATTGCTTTCATAAGCTGCTTTTCTGTTTCAAGCTCGGTGTTGGCCTTTGCAAGCCCTAATCTGTTACTTACACGAAATACGTGTGTATCGACTGCCAAGCTTGGGATATGAAAGGCGTTTGCCATCACTACATTCGCAGTTTTTCTGCCCACGCCGGGAAGCTCTGTAAGCGCTTCCATGCTGGATGGTACTTCGCCGTCGTATTTTTCAACCAATATTTTGCTGGTGGCAATGATGTTTTTGGCTTTGCTTGCAAATCCACAGCTTTTTACCAAAGGGTAAAGCTCACTTTCGGGTACTTGGGACATTGCCCTTGCGTTGGGATAGCGGGCAAATACCTCGGGTGTGACTTTGTTTACTTGTTTATCGGTGCACTGTGCAGACAGTATCGTCGCTACCAGCATCTCGAAAGGGCTTGTAAACAACAGCTCGGGGCCTGCGTCGGGATATAGCTTTTTTAGCTCGCTGAGGATAGCGGCAATGCGTTGTTTTTCTTTGCTCATATTTTTTTGCTTTCTGAATAAATCCTTGTACTGTCATGCAAATTGACAAATATTCATTTTACATTATTTTATTAAGCCCTGCAAGGTTTATTTTAGGATGTTTTGCAATACAAGCAAAATCAGCAGATGTAAGGGATACAGCGTATAGCTCAACCATTTGGGAATTTTGATGCCGCTGTGGGTGGGAAAAATAATAAATGGGAGGGCAAGTATGCAGAGTGTCTGCAGTGCCAAAAACGGGGAGAACACCGAAATAATCGGATGAGAGGTATCAATCTTAATGCCGAACAGTGTGCTTATTAAAAATGAGCCGCCGCCCCAGTACAGAGCATAGGCAGTAAAGTAAGCGATAACGCTGGCGCGGTGTACACGCACCAGATAAAGCAGTGTGATGAACAATACACCCCGAAATCCATAGTCCACATTGATGAACTTCGTCGCTAAAACTGCTAAAAACGGAAAAAATAAGGCGCTGCCATATTTATTTATCCGTATGCCGCTGATTGCAAAAATTGCCAGGCTTATTGTAAACATAATGTTCAGATTCTGCCAGGTATGGTTGAGCGCAAGGTTGTATAAGGGCTGTACCACTACACCTAAAAGAAGTACGCGCAGCATATAGTGCCATATGTTTTTTGTGTTCTCCGTTCCAATGACCACACCCCAGGCAAACAGGGGGAGTGCTATTCTTCCCAATACACGCAACTCTATCAGCGAGGGATAAATAGATGCGCCTATATGGTCTATCAACATAAACAATACGGCAATGAGCTTCAGAAGTCCGCTGTCTTTATTACATGTTTTATCTATCATAAGTACTCCTCCAATCGCTTTCTCTCATTATATCAGACTTTATTACAGATATAAAATCTTTTTAAAAAAAGTGGAAAGATGGCTTTTTTTGTGTTAAAATATCGTTGATAAATCAAAAAGGAAGTAATGTTATGAGCAGGATTTTGCAGCTGATAGAGAAGCTAAAACTGAAAGATAACGAAGCCCTTGTGCTTCATTCCGAGCCGAATAAGTACTATCTGTCGGGTTATAACGGCGAAGGTCTTGTGGTAGTATCCTCAAGAATCAAAGCCATCATTACCGACTTTCGATATACTGAGCAGGCAGAGGCGCAGGCTTCGGATTTTGAAATTTTGATGATAGGCAATGGTAAAAGTTACAACGTGCTTTTGCAGAGTTTACTTGCAAAGCATCAGGTCATATCCGTCTATGCGGAGCTTGACTTTATCAGTCATCTTTCCTATGAAGCGCTGACCGAGTGTCTGCAAGGCATTTCCATACAGGACTTAGGCAATGCCCTGACGCAACTGCGTGCAATTAAGGATGAAACGGAATTATCCTATCTAAAAAAAGCCTGTCAAATTACAGTGGATTCATTTAAGGATATTCTGCCTTATATTAAAGTGGGTGTCAGCGAGCGCGAATTGGCAGCGCGTTTGGAGTTTATTATGAAGTCCAGAGGCGGCGAAGGCATTGCCTTTGATACCATCTGTGCGGCGGGTGCAAACGGTTCTTTACCGCATGCTGTACCCGGCGATTATAAAGTGCAGCCTCATGATATGATTACATTTGACTTTGGTGCGAAATATAAAGGGTACTGCGCAGATATGACAAGAACGGTTTCCTTGGGCACACCAAGCGATACCATGGCCAATGTATATAACGTGGTAATGGAGGCACAGGCTTTGGCTCGCAAAGCACTGAAACCGGGCGTGGTGTGCAAGGATGTGGATGCCGTTGCTCGTGATTATATTCATGCGCATGGCTTTGAAGGCAGATTCGGTCACGGACTGGGTCACGCCGTTGGTATAGAGGTACATGAAAACCCAAGACTTTCCGGGTTTTGCGATGATATTGTGCAAGTGAATCATGTGCTTACTGTAGAGCCTGGAATATATCTCCCTGGCATAGGCGGTGTGCGCATTGAGGATAGCTGCATTATTACACAAGACGGCAATGTTCCGATGACGGATATCAGCAGAGAATTGATTATACTATAACTTGATTTATGAAATGGAGGATTTATTTTGATTACAGCAGGAGATTTTAGAAAAGGAATGACAATCGAGTGGGATGGCGGTGTTTGGAATATTGTTGAATTTCAACATGTCAAACCGGGAAAAGGTTCTGCCTTTGTACGCACAAAAATTAAAAATGTGATGACGGGTGCTGTTGTGGAACGCACCTTCAATCCTACCGACAAGACTCCGCGTGCCATTATCGAAACCAAGGATATGCAATATTCCTATTCTGATGGCGGATTGTACTATTTTATGGATTTGGAGTCCTTTGAGCAAATCCCATTGAACTTTGATCAAGTTGAAGATTCTATTCCCTTTATTCGTGAAGGTGATAGCGTGACAATGCGTTTTTTCAAAGGCAGTCCATTCTCTGTGGAACCGCCAAACTTTGTCGTTTTGGAAGTAACCGAAACCGAACCCGGCTTTAAAGGCGATACCACGAGCAATACCTTCAAGCCGGCAACCGTAGAAACCGGATTCACCCTGCAGGTACCGCTGTTTATCAATATTGGAGATAAGATTCGTATCGACACTCGTGAGGGTGGAGAATACATGGAACGTGCCAACTAATAAAGGAGATTATTATGAGTAAATTATCAGAAAAGGTTGCCTATCTGCGCGGTCTGACCGACGGATTGAACCAGGATGCAAATCTGCCTCAGAGCAAAATTCTTGCAGAAGTCATTTCCGCATTGGAGATGGCTACCCAGCAAATTGATCATTTGGAAGAGCAAGTTGAAGATTTATCCGATTATATTGATGAAATTGACAGAGATTTGGCGGAAGTAGAAGAGTTCATAGTGGAAGAAGGCGGATGCGATTCCGATGAAGACTGTGATGAGCACTGTGAATGTCCTTGCCACGACGAGGATTTTGACAGTGACTTTGTTGCGTATCAATGCCCAAATTGCGGTTCTGAAGTAGAGCTGGAAGTGGATGACCTTGATACCGAAGATAACCCCAGCTGCCCTGAGTGCGGCAAAGCAATATTTGCGGAAGAAGAATAATATTTAAACCGATTAAAAAGGCAAGGCAACTTGCCTTTTTTGCTGTAACACTTTTAATATCGTTGAATTATTCAGAAAAAATAAGTATAATAGAATCGCGAAACATTTTAGGAGGTCTTTATGGCAAAGTCTATATTAATCAGCAGCGGTAAGGGAGGCGTGGGAAAATCCACCATCGCCGCAATTTTAGGCATTGAATTAAGCAATATGGGCTATAAAGTACTTGTGTTTGATTATGACACCGGCTTGCGTAATATGGATATTCTGTACGGACTGCAAAGCTCGGTTGTATATAATGTCATCGATTATTTGCAAGGCGATGCTGATTTATCCTCTGTGCTGATAGAGCATCCTAAATATGCCAGCCTCTTTTTGCTTTCTACCAGTCAGTACGCTAAGCAGAGAGATATTAACATGCGCGATCTTACCTATGTCTTTTCTCAGTTGGAAGATATGTTTGATTTTATTATCATCGATTCACCGGCAGGTGTCGAAAAGAGCGTAAAAAATGCATTGAAACTTGTGGATTTAAATATCGTAGTTGCCACCTGTGACAATGTGTCTATGCGCGATGCCGAAAAAGTGTTGTTCGAAATCAATAAACGCAATCTGGGTACGCCTTATTTGCTGCTTAATAAAGTAAATTTAAAGTTGGTGAAAAAAGGCGCTGCCTATTCGCCGCAGTCTGTTGCAAAGGTACTGGATATGTGCCTTATCGGCTATGTGGAGGAAGATCCGGAGCTGTTGCGTACGCTGAACAAGGATGGCTTGCCCAATCGAAGCAGCAAGTCTTTTCTGGCGGTAAATCGCATTGCAAGGCGACTGGTTGGGGAAGACGTTCCAATGCCAAGCATAAAGAAAGGAATTTTTCCGTTCTGGAAAGATGTGTAATACATGTCTGTATTTAACTTTAGACTATTTGCTTCCAAACGAACTGATAGCGTCCGTAAGGCCAAGACAGATATTATACTGATATTTTTAGTATATATCATTTCTATCTTTGGCGTATTTGCTGTGACAGTTGCTACTTTTAATATAAAATCCGATCCGGATGCCTATTTGTTTAACCAGATTGTAAGCTCTTCCTATGGTATACGTCAATCCATATTTGTGATTCTCTCACCGATTATATTAGGTGTATTGTTGGCGTTTCCATACGAATTTATTCGACGCAACGTGTGGATTATCTTTTTTGCGAGTATAGGTCTTCTTTTTGTTGCGCTTGCGGGCGAGAGTATTGCGGGCATTAATGCGTTTATCTCCTTTTTGTGGGGCTTTACCATACAACCCGCGGAGTTTGCAAAGATCGCTTTGGTTTTGGCGCTTGCCTTGCAGTTGGAGGAGTTAAAAGATCCCTTTACCAGTTTTAAATCATCCATGCGATTTTTGGCAACGGTGGGTGCGCCGGCAGGTGTTACCATCATGCAGGGCGAGATGGGATCTGCCATTGTTATGGCGGCCATCGTTGTTGTCATGCTGTTTTGTGCAGGCATGCCCTGGAAACGCTTTTTGGTGCTGATATTTGTAGGCGTTGCAGCCATGGCTGCTCTGGTACTTTTTTGGTCTTTGGTTACGCCGGACAGCTACCGTTTACAGCGTATCATTGCTCTTGTGGATCCGGATAAAGCCAGTGATGCTGCCAAATATCAAGTAAACAACTCATTGATTGCCATAGGTTCCGGCGGTTTGACCGGTATAGGCCCCTTTAAGCAAGGCTCTGTGGCACAACTTGACTATGTGCCCAAAGACTGGACTGACTTTATTTTTTCTGCCATTGGCGAGGCGTTTGGATTCATAGGCAGTACAGCTGTCATCGCGATATATGTGCTTATTATTTTACGCTTGCTGTTTTTGGCAAAAAATGCCCAGGATAAGTTTTCGGAACTTATCATTACAGGCATTATGACCATGTTCCTAATCCATGTATTTTTGAATGTGGGTATGACGATAGGTTTGGTTCCGGTGGTGGGCATTCCGCTTCCGTTCTTAAGCTATGGCGGATCCAATATGTTTACCAATATGATTGGTGTTGGATTGGTATTAAATGTAACAAAAAATATTCGCTTGACGGAATCTAATTATGATTCAAGATATATCGAAAAAAATCTATAGGAAATCTATGCCATCTATAAAACGCAAATCTATACTCAATGGTATTACGATACTTAGTATTGCCGGTCTTGTTTGTAAGTTCGTAGGTGTACTTTATCGTATACCTTTGGCTTGGCTTGTCACCGAAGAGGGCTTGGGGCTATATCAGTTGGTGTTTCCCAGTTATGCCATGCTGCTTACGATCTCGTCTGCAGGTATACCGGTTGCAATATCCAAAATGATAAGCTACAGTCTGGCGGAAAACGATCCTCGGACGGCTAAAAAAACATTTCGCATTGCACTGTACATTTTGACCTTCGTCGGTTTTATCTCAACGATAATCATGCTCCTGGGTTCCGGGTTTTTAAGCCAAAGTGTAGGGAATCCCAAAACACAGACGGGCTTTATGGTGATTGCGCCGGCTTTGTTGATTGTCTGTGTAATGTCCGCTTTTCGCGGCTATATGCAGGGCTTAAGCGATATGAAGCCCACGGCTGTCTCGCAGTTGATTGAGCAAGTGGGAAAAGTGCTATTTTCTCTTCCATTGGCTTATTACGGCATGCAGTTTGGGGTAGAGGTGGCGGCAAGCTATGCGCTCTTGGGCATTTCCCTTGCAGAGCTCATTGCCTTGATATTTATGTATTATAAATACAGGACTATACATAAAAGCATAGATGAGCTGTATCAGGACGTAACAAAAACGCAATACAGCAGCAAAAATATCGCAAAACGCCTAATTTATATGGCTGTGCCGATTACGCTTGGCGCAACCGTCGTGCCTTTATCCAGCTTTGTGGACTCCACGATGCTGGTGAATAGACTATGCTCTATCGGTATGACGGTGGATCATGCCAGTGTTTTGTATGGATTATATTCCGGGCTTGTGATTACCTTAATCAATGTTCCTACCGCATTGGCCATTGCCATATCCATGAGCCTTGTACCTGCTATCTCTTCTGCTGTCAGCGAACATAATATGGAAAAAATTCGCAGCAACAGTAGACTGGGTCTGCGTTTTGCATTTTTGATCGGTTTGCCTTGCTCCTTTGGTATGAGCGTCATGGCAAAGCCGCTTCTGCACTTCTTTTATTCCTCCTTGGGTACAAACAATATTGAGATTGCGGCAAATCTTTTGGAAATTTCGAGCTTTACCATCGTATTGTTTACGGTAGTACAGGCTACTTCGGGCATATTACAGGGTATGCAAAAACAAAAAATCCCCATGTATACATTGGCTTTGGGTGTTTCGGTAAAAATTGTTTTGAACTATTTTTTCGTCAGCAACCCTGCCATTAATATTTTTGGTGCACCAATTTCTTCACTGGTTTGTTATCTTATCAGTACCGTTCCGAATGTATACTATGTGAATAAGTATTGTGCTATGAAGTTTGATACGATGAATTATTTGCTGCGCCCCGGCCTTGCAAGCATAGGCATGGCAATCGTGCTGTATCTGCTTCAAAAAGTGTTGCCTTTCGGCAGGCTTTCAACCCTTGTATTGTTCTTTATCGGCGTAGCTGTTTTCTTTGTTTTAGCTGTCCTTTGTAAGGCGCTTACAAAAGAAGATTGGAATCTGATTCGGAACAGAAAGAAAAAACATGTATAAGATTTATGTCATTGCCATACCGAATAAAGCCGAGAACTTCACTCTTGCTGCACATCGTTTAATGTGTTCCGGCAAAACCATCATCCTAAAACAAAGCTTTGACAGTGCAGAAAACTACTTAAAGGAAAATCAAATCAAGTATATCGGCTTGGATGAGTTGTGGGAAACCAGCGTCGATTATGAGGAGTTACATCATCGTATCGTGCAAACAGTGCTTTCTGAAGCAGCGTGCGGAGATGTTGTTTTCCTCGTACCGGAGCCCATGTTTGACAACAGCCTAAAGCTTCTGCAAAAACAAGCCTTAGTCGAATATGTTCCGGGTGTTTCGTATTTGCAGGAATACCTTTCGCTGTTAAACAATTTGAACATCGACAGTGTATTCTCTTGCCCTGCAAGCGGCTTGCTCCACAAACGCGTGTATCCAAAGCAGAATTTTTTTATCAGCGAACTGGGGGATGCTTTGCTTGCCGGGCAAGTTAAATTGCATCTATCGGATCTTTTTAATGAAGAGATGATTGTGGATTATTTTTTTACTGAAAACGGTAGGATCTGCGTTCGACAAATTCCGCTATATGAGCTGGATATGCAGGCAATAGATCATCGTAGCGCTGTATTTATCAGAGGTGGGGATTATACAACGCGTATGCGCTATGATATGGAAGATTTTCAGGATATCATTGCGCTATTGCGGGGGCCGGACGGTTGCCCATGGGATAAAAAACAGACCCATAGCTCCCTGCGTGAATATATTATAGAGGAAGCACATGAATTGATTGGCGCCATTACAGAGCAAGATATGGATAATATCTGCGAGGAGCTTGGCGATGTATTGTTACAAGTAGCTTTGCATACAAATATCGCCGAAGAAAATGCGTCTTTTACAAAAAATGATGTGACCACCGCTATCACACAAAAAATGATAAACCGCCACGCTCATATATTCGGTAATGTAATATGTCAAACCGCAGAGGATGTTATAAGCAGCTGGGAAGAAATCAAGCGTAAAGAAAAAGGTTTGGAAAGTGTTGGCAGCAGTATGCAAAGTATTTCCAAATATCTACCCACCTTGCTGCGTGCTGAAAAAGTACAGGCCAAGGCAGCCAAAGCGGGTATGGATTTTGCCAGTGTGCAGGATGCTGCTGAAAAGGTGCGTGAAGAGCTGGCTGAGGTATTGCAGGAAGTCACCGTGGGAAACAAAAATAATTTGGAAATGGAAATCGGAGATTTGCTCTTTTCAGCAGTAAATGTGGCAAGGTTATCTAAGTGCAACAGCGATATTGCACTGTCAATTTCCACAGAAAAATTTATAAATCGCTTTCAAATTTTAGAAAAAATGTTAAATGTCGATAAAAAAACCTTGAAAGACTTGACTTTAAATGAAATAGATGTATACTGGAATACAGGAAAAGCTGTTTCTGAAGATTAGCTTTTGCTAAGATGGTAAAAAGCCATTTAAACTAGAAAATAATTTATTTATTTTAGGAGGATTCAATTAATGAACAAAGCGGAATTAACAGCTCTTATTGCTGAAAAAACAGGTTTGACCAAGAAGAGCTCTGAAGAAGCTCTCAAGGCTGTTATCGAATCTGTAACAGAAGCATTGGTAAAAGGTGAGAAGGTTCAAATCGTTGGATTTGGTTCTTTTGAAGTAAAGCACCGCGCTGAGCATACAGGTCACAACCCACACACAGGCGAAAAGATTACAATTAAGGCTTCTAAAAAACCTGCTTTCCATGCTGGCAAAGCACTCAGAGACGCTGTAAACAAGTAATTAAATTTGTAGCCGTACTGTATAGTACGGTTTTTTTATTATGATAAAGTTTTAATAGTTCCTCAAAAAACAAATTATTACATATAGGTGTGAAATGAGAATCGATAAATATTTAAAAGTTTCCCGTATTATTAAACGCAGAACCATTGCCAACGAAGCATGCGATGCCGGACGTGTTGTGGTAAACGGGAGGCCGGTAAAGGCAGGTTATGAATTGAAGGTGGGCGATGTGATAGAACTTACCTTCGGCAATAAACTTGCAAAATACAAGGTGCTTTTGATAAAAGAAACCGTCAGAAAAGAAGAAGTAGACAGCATGTATGAGGTGGTGTCCTAAATGCGCTGTGTTGCGATTATTGTAGCCGGCGGATCGGGAGTTCGAATGCAATCCAATATCAATAAAGTACTGATGAAGGTGGATGGAGAAGTGCTCATTGTAAAAAGTGTCCGCGCTTTCATGGATATGGATGATATCGTCCTTGTAGTCAGAGCCGGTGATAAAGATGAAATTGTCACTGCGCTGCAAAATGCGAATATCTCGCTTGCACACATTCGGTTTGTCGAAGGGGGGATCACCAGAGGCGATTCTGTACAGAATGGTTTGTGCGCAATAGACAACTGTGATTATGTGCTTATACACGATGCTGCCAGACCATTTGTAAAAAAAACGGACATTCAAAATCTGTTATTGGATGCCGAGAAGTATGGTGCTGCGATACTGGCAAGTCCGGTGAACGATACACTCAAAAAATCCGATGAGGATGGGTTTATTCATCATACGATTGACAGGGAGCGCGTATACTATGCCCAAACACCGCAGGCCTTTCGTTTTGAGCTTTTGCAACGAGCATATCAAACAGCTCGTGAAAGGAATATGCAGGCGACAGATGATGCAGCCTTACTGGAGGCATTGGGTTTGCCTGTAAAAATTACCGTAGGATCCAAAAAAAACTATAAAATTACCAGACAAGAGGATTTACCAATGGAGCAATTTCGAATAGGGCATGGTTTTGATGTACATCGTTTGGTAGAAGGCAGAAAACTGATTCTTTGCGGGGTGGAAATTCCTTTTGAAAAGGGTTTGCTGGGGCATAGCGATGCCGATGTTGCTACTCATACGTTGATGGATGCCATGCTTGGCGCGCTGGCTTTAGGTGATATCGGAAGACATTTTCCGGACACGGATGAGCAGTATAGGGGAGCAGATTCCATCAAACTGTTGGAAGAAGTGAACCGTATGATACAGCAGAAAGGCTATCGTCTATTTCAGGCGGATATCACTATCATCGCCCAATCACCTAAAATGGCGCTGTTTATACAGTCTATGAGAGAACGTTTGGCAAAAACCCTGCATATGGATATAGAGTATATCAATATCAAAGCCAGCACCACAGAAAAACTTGGATTTTGCGGTCGTGGCGAGGGAATTGCATGCGAAGCGGTTTGTATGGTAAAATCCTTGGAGGTATAAATGGAATTTATTGCCTTTGGAAATTGTGGACCCTATCCGAAAGCCGATGAAGCTTGCTCCTCTTACCTGGTGACACATCATGATAGGGGGATACTGTTTGATATAGGCACAGGTAGCTTGGCACGCCTTTTAAAAGTGATGGATCCTTGTACTTTAGATGCGATCTGTATCAGCCATTGGCATGCAGACCATTGTTCCGACTTGTTTGCACTGGCAAATTTTTATGAATATAATTTGGAACCCGGTCAAAAAATTAAAATTTATACTATAGATTCACCGGCATCCCTCTTATATCAGGAGACAAAAAAACTGTCATGTTTTGAAGTGTTTCCTTTACAAGCAGGCACAAGCATTACAATTGGTGATATTCATATACAAACGGCAATGGCAAATCATCCCGTGCCTACGCTACTTTTTTCCGTATCAACATCGGATAAAAAATGGGTATATACTGCGGATACCAATCATTTTGACGGGCTTATTTCCTTTTGTGAGTATGCTGATGCTATGGTCTGTGATGCTTGCCTGTTACATGATGACTGGAATCCGCAAATGTCGCACTTATCTGCAAAGCTTGCCGGTGAAATCGCTGCGCGGGCAAATGTTAAACAGCTTTTTCTCAGCCATCTTTCCCCGTTAATCAATGAGGAATTAATATTTTATGAAGCGTTTGAGGCTTTTTCCGGAGCGGCACTGATAAAGACGCAGAAAAGGTATCATCTATGATACTGTCCGGACGTTATTATATAATATATCTGTTCATTGCATCCATGTTGGGTGTCATAAGCGGAAAAAACATCAACGCCATACTACCTTTGATTGTGGTTGCTGTTTTATCCTGTCTCTCTTTTGTCATCTTGCTCCTTCTTAGACAAAGCAGAAGCTTCGCTTTATTGTGTGTGGTTTTTTCCATATTCTCCCTGTACACATTCCAGCAATCACAGGTCACTGTCATAGAAGAGCGCCAAGTGAATGTAGAGGCAAGAGTTTTTGGAGGTATACGGCAAAGCAACCCCATGAAGACCTCCTTTTTAGTGGATCAACTGTTTATTGACGGTGAGTCACATGCAGGCAAGGCCTACTGTACGGTTTGGAATCGGGAATTAAATGGCATTGTGCTTCGTGACGGTGCTTGTATTTCATTTACAGCAAAGCGGTATTCACCAAGATCAAGCAATAGTAAATACGCCTTCGACTTTGCATTTTACTTAAAACAAAATCATATCGATTATAGTTTTACGAGTGTAAGAAATCTAAATGTACTAAATGAATCGAATTCTTATCCTTATGCAGATATTCCGTTTCGTATACGCGAGCAGATTTTCAACAATTTTTCCAAATACATGACGGAATCCAACGCAGATATTGCATCCGCTTTGCTTTTTTCTCATAAAAACGATTGGGAGTCAGAAGATAGAACAATTTTTACTAAACTTGGCGTAGCGCATATCTTTGCTGTATCGGGTATGCATATCAGCTTAATGGCTTCTATATTATATTTTGTATTAAAAAAGTTAAAAGCGGGTAAGATTTTGCGTTTTCTATGCACAGCGCTTGCACTTGGCATATATGCCTATGTATGCGGTTTTAGTCCGGCGACACAGCGCGCTTTACTGATGTTTTTGTATATGGGGCTTGCGGGTATATTGTTCCGACCTTATCATAGTATTTTTGCTTTGTCTTTTGCAGGTCTGATCATATTAGCCATTAATCCATTAACGCTATATTCTGCAAGTTTTATTTTTTCTTTTTCTGCTATGCTGGGGATCATATTACTGGCAAAGCGTATTCGATCCTTTTTTCTTTCGAGGCACTTCTTTAAAGCAATTTATTCCCATCGTTTAAAATCATTTTTACGACAGGTATTTTCTTTGTTGAGTATTAGTATTTCTGCGCAAATTGCTGTGCTTCTTCCGAGTATTTACTACTACGGCCAGATCAATCTAACTTCATTGTTGTTTAATCTGCTTTTGATTCCTTATGTTGCCATATTAGCGCCCGTTTTGCTGGCGACATTGTGTTTGCTTTGGTTACCGTTTGTGGGAGCTTTTTTTGCAGCGATTTCTAATGCAATGTTGTCCTTTATGCTGCAATCATTACGCGTAAGTTACTTTGTGCTTCCTGTTCAACTGCCCTCTATAAACATACTGAGCGCCTGCGTGATTTTATTATGTATCTTTTTACTGTTAAAAGGCATTGTTAAATATTCTTTTTTTAAACGCCTGTTATGTAGTCTATCGCTTGCCATTCTGTATGGCGTGTATCTCTTCATTACAAATGACAATATACTGACCTATACTCAACTCAGTGTTGGACGAGCGGATTGCGCAGTAATAGAGGACGAAAAAAATACATTTGTTATTGATACAGGTGAGAGCGGATATGAACTTGTGAATTATTTGAAGGCAAAGAGCAGAAATATAACCGGACTTTTTATCAGTCATTTTGATTGGGATCATTACGGCGGTGTGTTTGCGCTCATGGAGAGGGAAATCCCCATACAAACCTTATACATTCCCTCTGGCGCATTGCAAAGCAGAAATAAAGAGGAGGCGCAGATAGCAGCAAAGCTCTTGCAGGACTATGGTGTAGAAATCATAGAACTAAAGATTGGGGATAGCATCACTTCCGATCACGTTTCCTTTCAGGTGTTTTTTCCCGCCACAGATCATGTGCTTGAAAACAGACCGAGCAATGATGGCTCTTTGGCGATGTTAATAGAGCTAAAGGGAACAAAACTACTTACCGTGGGGGATTTAGGCTACCCTTATGAACAGTATGCCGCGCGCTCTTGCGATATTGTAAAAATTGGTCATCACGGCAGCAAAACATCATCTTCAGCGGAGTTTATACAAAGTTTGTCTGCAAAGGTGGCTCTTCTTTCTACAAATCAAAGCAATGGATTTCCACATGAAGCTGTTCTTCAAACGCTGCTGGAAAATGGTTTGGATATCTATAACACCGGACTTCATGGCGACATTGTTGTGCAGTTTTCAGAACAGGGGTATAAGGTTATTAAATGAGTAAAAATATTCATGATTTTGTAAAAGAACTACAAAGCGGACAATTTCATAATCTGTATATTTTGGAAGGTGAGGAGCGCTATCGTAAAAAAGAAGCGATACGCTTTGCCCTCAAATTAATGCTGGAAACAGAGCTCCCCGAACTGAATATACAATATTTGGAAAATCCGAAACTGAATGATTTGATAGAATCTGCCGAAATGTATCCGCTTATGAGCAACCGCCGT
>JBHADM010000019.1:0-9431 GCA_041855045.1 Bacillota bacterium
ATTTGCACTTGAGTGGAGCCAAGCCGTATCTAACAGGAGTAACATTACCGGAAAGTGGCTTGCTTATGAAAATCACTTCTTGATGGAACAGGGAATTTATCTCAAAAACAGAGTATTTGATTTAAAAAGTGATGGTAGCTTTTATATTGATATAAGCTTTATTAATGATGTGGGTAAAAGCATACGGTGGTCAGGCAAATTTACTGATATTTGGGCAGACTATACTGCTGCTTTGCAGCTGCAGGGTGACGATGGGACAACGCTCCAACTTGCTTATCGCATGGATATGGATGCTGCAGGATTATGTATGGTTTTTCAGGCGAAAGAAGAGTCTTCACCATTTAAAAATCTATATTTAAGATTACCGAAGGCCGAATATTACGACAAAATTGCAGGTCTCCTATCGAAAAATCAATCGCCATTACAAATAAATGTGCAGGCAACCTTGGGGCAAAGAGACACTTATGCATGGAAAATCAGCGGTGGAGAATCACCATATTATACAGATGCGGCAAATACCTCATACGTACAATACAGCGATAATTCGGGAGCTGAGTCGGGAGGGCATGTACAGTTCCTATCCGATACTGTGGGCGATAACACCTATCATGTTCAGGAAATTGAAACCTCTGCATTGGATTCACAAGTCAATGTGTTTGAACTAAGCATATATGTTTTGGATTCTTTAGGTAGAGTAAAAACAGAAAACTATATCAGACGCTATGGAGAATAATTGGTCGTTAACCTGTACATTTTTTGGTACAGGTTTTTTATTGTTTCTTCCCTTGTGTTTATAAAGCATAGGGTTTACAATAAATATATATTTAAAACTATCGAGGTGAATCTATGTCGGGAAACTTTGTTTTAGTGAAAAACCATATACGTTATAACGCTTTGTTTGCCTTTTCCATTGCCGCAATGCTGTTTTCTTTGTTAGTGGATACGCCCAAGGAGATTTTGGATGGCTTTGTGCGCATATTACAGTCTCCGAGCAATTTACTTACAGACTATATGGCGGTAGGCGGAGTAGGCGCCACCTTTTTCAATGCAGGCTCGCTTACATTCCTTATCATTCTTTCCCTATGGAGCCGCAAGCAACTGGTCACAGGTCCTATAGTTGCAGCGGTTTTTACCGTTTTTGGATTCTCCCTTTTTGGTAAAAACATATTTAATTCCTTTCCTATCACGGTTGGCGTATATCTCTTTGCCAAGCTGGAGGGGGTTGAACCAAATACCTTGATAATGAACACTATTTTTGGTACCGCGTTAAGCCCTGCGGTGAGCTATATCTGCTTTGGCATGGGGATGCCGTTTGTGCAAGGTTTTATTATCTCCTATCTTGCCGGCATTGGAATAGGTATGGTGCTGCCTCCTTTATCCAGATCTTTTCTAAAGTTTCACGAAGGCTATACATTGTACAATATGGGGTTTACCTGCGGTATTATCGGGCTGTTTATACAAGGCGTGCTCGGTTCATTCAACCTGTCGATAAACACAGTCAGAATTCTTAGCGATGATAAGGAACTGGCTATCAGCATATTCGTATACCTATTCTTTTTGGTGGTATTGCTGTGTGGCTTTTTGTTGAACGGAAAAAGCTTTAAAGGCTATTTGGCGCTTTTAAAAAACAGCGGACGCACACCGACCGATTTTTCGCATATGTATGGTCATGGATTAAGCATGATTAATATGGGGCTGCTGGGTTTGCTATATACGACATTTGTTCTGGTCAGCGGGCAGACCTTGAACGGTCCCATTTTAGGAGGTATTTTCACAATCTTTGGATTTGCTACGTTTGGAAAGCATTTGCGCAATGTATTGCCCATTTTATTCGGCACATTAATAGCTTATTTTCTAAATGTTTATGATCCGGGAAGCGTTGGTGCCATGGTAACCGTATTATTTGCCACGAACTTGGCACCCATCTCCGGTGAATATGGTATTGTAGCCGGTGTGATAGCAGGCTTTGCCCATGTTTCGATTGTGCAGAATGTGGGCGTGCTGCACGGTGGCTTAAATTTATATAACAATGGATTTGCAGGGGGATTCGTAGCGGCTGCGCTCATGCCCATTTTTGAATCTTTACGCAACTCGCCCGTATTACAAAAATTAAGAGGACAACATGAAGAACATAATTAAAAATGAAGAAAAAACCGCAAGAGTGATTAGCTCGGCACTCATTACCTATTATTTTGCCAAAACCGTACAGAATTTTCACATTTATATTGATTTTAAGGATAATACGATGTGTATTCGCGCCGAAGGCAAGGTGCAGTTGGAGTCCAAAGACATAGAAGAATTACACGCTTTACGGGATCCGCACCGTTTGCCTGAATTTGAAAACTATTACGAGGAGCTGATAGGTATAGGGTATAATTCCAATGAAATTTCTAATCTGGACGCCTTGTCCTCCATTGTAGACAAGGCAAAATGGACTTATGAAGAAGAGGTACTGTGCATACAATTCGAGCGTCGTATATAATCGCTTTATAGGTGAAAATGCACAAGGAAATTCGAATGTTGCCTGCAAAAGAGATACGTATACGATTGAACGCAGAAGATGCCCGTCAGATAAGTTCTTCCAAGCACATTGCAAAAGCCTGTTTATTTCCGAATATTTTTGCGTACGATATCTATAGTGGGGATGCGCTTGTTGGTTTTGCGATGCTCAAAATGTTTGAGGAGCATTCGTTTTTTCTTTGGAATTTTGCCATTGACGATGCGCTGCAAGGCAAAGGCTATGGTGAGAAAGCCTTACAAGCTTTGATTCTTTTTTAAAACAATAACATCAGGCGTGCGTAATCACTATGACCTATATCTTCGGCATCTTCGTGCCAAGGCTTTGTATGAAAAACTTGGCTTCCAGGAAAGAGATGTTGTTTTTGAAGAAGGCTGCTATGAGGTCAATATGATGCTACAGCTGCGCTGATGTAAAGTTAAAATAATATGAAATAAAAACTGGAGTATGTCATGAATGAAGTGATTAAAACACTGCAATCCCATCGCAGTATTCGTAATTATACAGGGGAAGCCGTCCAAGACGAGCATCTGCGGGCCATTATTCAGTCCGCAATACAGGGTCCAAGCACCATGAACGGACAGCAGTGGAGCATATTGCTTGTAAAGGATCAGGCAAAAAAAGACAAAATTGCCGCGCTTTGCAACAACCAGGAGTGGATTTCCAAGTCCTCCGTATTTATGGTGTTTTTGATGGATTTTTCTAAAATCGCCAGAAAAATGGAGGAAAAAGGAATCCCATTTGAAAATGTAAAGTCCATTGAAGCCATCATGGTGGGCTCGGTGGATGTGGGAATCGCGTTTGCCGGCGCCATGGCGGCGGCAGAATCCTTAGGCTACGGCATCGTACCCATCGGTGCAGTACGCCGCGAACCCTACGAAATGATAGAACTTTTAAAGCTGCCTAAATATGTATATCCCGTATTGGGTATGTGCATCGGTGTCGAGGCGGGAAATCAGGCTATGAAACCGCGTCTTCCCTACGAAGCCATGGTGTCCGTTGACGAATACGAGGCGCCATCCGATGAAGTGATTGCAACATACGATCAAGCCATCAAGGAGTACTTAGCAATCCGCAGCAAGGGAGAAAACACACCAACGTGGTCGGACAGCTTGTCGACAAGGCTGGGAGCGGTATACTTCCCCAAAGTAAAGGGCAGCTTAAAACAACAGGGATTCACCGACGAAGTGTAAGTTTTGATATTTTATGAAGTAGTCTGCACAGGCTACTTTCTTTATCAATAATTTGCTATAATAAATAAGATTATTTTAAGAAAGAGAAGATCATGAGAGTACGAAAAAGAAAATGGGTGAATCCTTTTTTGCAAGAGGAAGCGTATTACCTTATTCGTGATAATGAACAGCTGTGCCGTATTACAGTCAATCAAAAAGCCTATATAGAAATAGGCTGCGGACATGGGGAGTTTCTATGCGCCATGGCTAAGGAACATCCTGAAAACATATATATAGGCTTTGAGAAAGATAGTATTTGCGTTGCCAGAGCCATCAAAAAAGCGCTGGAAATGGAAGTGAAAAATGTATTCTTCATCAATCAGCTGGCAGAGCGCGCGCAGGATATTCTGCAGGATATGCAGTTTGACGGCATGTATTTGCAGTTCAGTGACCCTTGGCCAAAAAGCAAACACTATGCGCGCCGCTTAACCTATCGCACATTTTTGCAAAGCTATGCCAAATACCTCAAAAAAGAGGCTTTCCTGTACTTTAAAACCGATAATCTGAACCTTTTTGAGTTCACGTTGGAAGAATTAGAATTCAGCGTGTTTCACCCTGTACGGATTTCCCGTGACTTCCATGCAGAAATTGGCAGCCATATCAAAACTGCCTATGAAACCAAGTTCAGCTCGCAAGGCATGCCCATCTATCATATCCTTTGTGAGATAGATGAGCACAGCCAGAAAGCGGATGTTCCAAGAAAATACGGCACACCGGAAGTGCTGCGTGTAAAGCAGGAAATATAAAAAACCAATCTTTACTTATCGTCTTCATGTTGAAGCCATAAGTAAAGATTTTTTTATAATATACAATAAAGTGTGAAAATCTCTATATGAAAAATCGAAATCTTTTATGCATCCTTAAAATTCTCAACAATTGGGCGATATAAGCCATTCCGTTTCATCAGCTTAGCATTCTCGCCTTGCTCTGTCACTATGCCCTTATTTATCACGATGATTTATTCACTCAATGCTTGTACCACATTCAATTTGTGAGATATGACGATGTCTTTTTTATCGCGCAGCATATCTTTCACGATAGACAAGCCGTTTTTTCTATATCGTGCCATTCTGTTTTTGAATACTAATTTGAAACAATAGAGCAATCCTTCTGTATATAGCGTGGTTACTTCACTTTTGAAAGAATCATAAGAATCTTTTCATGTGCTCTCCTTATACAGATACAAATCAGGGAGAATCGACTGCTGCCTTATTCCTCTATTACATGCCCCTTTTTCTTCATAATATTCACGATCTCCCGGGCATATTTCTCGCAGAGTTCGTCGCTGCCTGCCTCTACCATAATGCGGATGAGCGGCTCCGTGCCGCTTTCACGCATCAGTACACGTCCATTGTTTCCAAGCACTGCATTGATGGCCTGCACAACTTTCTGTACATCTGCATCGTTTTGCGCCAGGGGTTTAGAATGTACTCTCAGGTTTACCAGTGACTGCGGATAGAAGCGGAAGGCCTCGTGCAATACGCTGAACGGTTTTTCTCTGGCGAGCATGGCTTCCATCATTTTCAGGGATGTCAGTATGCCGTCGCCCGTGTTGGCGTATTTTTTGAATATGATATGGCCGCTTTGCTCTCCGCCCAGTCGATAGCCTTTTTCCTGCATACAGTCATATACGTATTTATCGCCGACAGCCGTTTTTTCATAGGCGATGCCCAGTGCATCCAAAGCCTTGTACAGTCCGAAGTTCGACATAATGGTCGTCACAACGGTGTTTTTCAGCAGTTTTCCTCTGTCCTTCATATAGGAGGCGTAGATGTATAAAATATGGTCACCGGTTAGAATGTTTCCTTTTTCGTCCACACACAGGCAGCGGTCGGCATCGCCGTCGTAGGCAAAACCCACATCCAATTTATTGTCCAGCACGAATTTTTGTAAATTTTCAATGTGGGTAGAGCCGCAGTTTGTGTTGATGTTAAAACCGTCCGGCTCCGCATTGATCACATAGGTTTTGGCGCCCAACGCATCGAATACGCTTTTGGCAATCGCCCAGGCTGAGCCGTTGGCTGCATCCAGACCGACCCGCACGCCGTCAAAGCTGTACCGGGACATGGATATCAGATAGCCGATGTAGCGGTTTCTTCCGGCAACGAAGTCTACCGTGCGGCCGATTTCATCTCGCTCCGCCAATGGGATATCGATATTGCCGTCAAGGTATTCCTCAATCTTCAGTATGGTGTCCTCATCCATCTTCTCCCCGTTGGAATTTACCAGCTTAATACCGTTGTCGTAGTAGGGATTATGCGATGCGGAAATCATGATGCCGCAGTCGAAAGAGCCTGTCCTGGTGATATAGGATACGCTGGGGGTGGTAGTTACATGCATGATGTAGGCGTCGGCGCCGGACGCGGTAAGCCCGGCCACTAAGGCATATTCAAACATATAGGAGGAGCGTCGGGTGTCCTTGCCTATCAATACTTTTGCTTTTTTATGCAGGCGTTTGCCGAAATACCAGCCGAGGAATCGGCCGATTTTAGATGCGTGGTTATATGTTAAGTCCTTGTTGGCTTCCCCGCGGAAGCCGTCTGTTCCAAAATATTTTCCCATAGTTTACCTCTTTTTTACGATATTTCCTTTGCCTTTGTATATGCTATTTGCCGCAATCACGCCGCGCACGGAGGACAGGGGATAAACATTACTGTGTTTTCCTACTATGCTGCCGGGGTTTAGCACCGTGTTGCAGCCTATTTCTGCATAATCACCCAACATGGCGCCGAATTTCTTCAGCCCGGTTTCTATGCGCGTCTCTCCATCCTGTACGCAAATAAGGGAGTGATCGCTTTTTACATTGGAAGTAATGGAGCCGGCTCCCATGTGCGCATATGCGCCTAATATGGAGTCGCCCACATAGTTGTAATGCGGTACTTGTACATGGTTAAAAAGTATAATATTTTTCAGCTCTACGGAGTTTCCTACGACGCAGTTTTCGCCTATCAATGCGGCGCCTCTGATGTATGCGCAATGTCGTATTTCCGTGTTTGCCCCGACGATGCAAGGCGCACCTAAAAAAGCCGTTGGCGCGACGCTTGCACTTTGGTGCACCCAGACCGTGGGTTTGATTTCCTCGTATGCAGCAGATAGATTCCGCCCTAAAACGATAATACAATCTTTGATGCCGCCCAGCGCCTCCCAGGGATATACAAATTGATCCAGATATTCTTTGGCAAGTGTTTGTTCCAAATCAAACAAGTCTCTTATGCGATACATGTGTTACTCCTTTCCCGCTCTATTGGTGTTTTTATTGTAATGCATTTTCAGATATACTGCAAGAAAAACAGCTGTATTGGATAGATTCGACTGCATACTCTGTTTGTGGTATAATAATATGCGAACAAAATATTATATGTAGGAATGCATAATGAATGCGTGAACCAAAATATAAATCAAAGCCGATAATCGCAAATAAGAATCTCGGTAACATTACAAAGCCGAACGCCAATGCATTCGGCAGCTATATTTCCGCTTTGAATACATCGGCGCAAGAAAAATTACAGGATTTTTTTCATGATTTTCAGGCGCAGTGCCTGCTGAATAGAAGCGAAAAAAACGCAATGCGTGTAGATTTTGAGAATGCATTGTTGTATTATCATACCCAAAATGTGCCTTTGCGTGCAGCTTTAGAGTACATCCATCCAAAATTCTTAGGCGGATTTTATGCGCGCAGTTCACAGTGCTGGTTTGCTTTGGACGATGCCGCTAAAATTTATCCTATCTCACTGGAGCACGGACATATGTCCTTATTTCGATTGGCGGTCTACTTGCATGAGGATGTGGTGCCCGAGCTTTTGCAAATGGCGCTGCATTTCAGTATCAAACGTTTTCCCAGCTTTGCAACCACATTAAAAAAAGGTTTTTTCTGGCATTATCTGGACAGCACGAAGCGGCGCTTTACCATAGAGGCGGAGAGTGACCTTCCCTGCCAGCCTTTGCACGTCAGTTTGAGCGGCTCGCAGGCTTTTCGCGTATTGTATTACAAAAATCGCATTGCTATGGAATTTTTCCATGTGCTTACGGACGGCATCGGGGGTATGGCATTTTTGAAAGTGCTGACGGCAGAATATTTGCGGCTTTTGGGTAAGGATATTCAAAGGGATGAATCTGTGTTTGATATCAACGAAACGCCTGCTTATGAGGAATTTGAAAATGCTTTTGCCAAGGTTCCGCAAAGCACAAGAGCCTCAGGCTTTGTGGATAAAACAGCCGTGCAGATGAATGGGAAACTAAGCGAAACCAAACCCTGCCGTGTGTTGCATTTGAAAATGTCGGCAGCTGCGCTGAAAAAAGCGGCGGAAAAATACGACACGACCGTTACCGTATATCTGCTTGCTCTGATATTTTTGGCATGTAAAGCTGCTACAGATGAGCTGCAGGGGGATTTGTCCATACAAGTTCCGGTCAATATGCGCCGCTACTTTCCCACAAAAACCGTGCGCAACTTTGCCATGTATTGCGGCATTCGCCTGGCGCTCGAAACCATCCATGATGTATCCGGTCTCATCCAGAGTATCAGTGATCAGCTCAAGCAAAAATCTTCTTATGACAATATGGTAGATATGCTTACCGCAACGGAGCGGCTTGTAAACCGTATGAAATATGTTCCTTTGCTGATTAAACAGCCGGTTGCAAAAATGGTGCATGGTTTTTTGGGTGATAAAATATTCACCACGACTTTATCCAATTTGGGTTTGGTGAAGCTTCCGATAGGTTTTTCACAGCATATCAAAAGTATGGATTTCGTATTGGGTACGGCCATAATAAACCGCGCACTTTGCGGCCTGCTCACCATCAACGAAACTTCGACGCTTTCCATTACGAAACTGACGGTGGATCCCAGCTTCGAAAACAAGCTCTGTGATTTGCTCGGCGCCGACGGCATTCATGTAGATGTGGAAGGGAGCGCCCTCTATGAAGATTGAAATCACCTACCCCAGTGTGGCAAAACGCACGCTGCAGCGGCGCAAACTGCTGCATATACTGCGTTGGCCCATATGGCTCATCGCATATACCAGCCCCATTCTGAATCTGATGCTGGGCGGGGAGGCATGGAGCTTGATCGTGCTGATTGGCCTGTATATACTCTGGCGCTTTGTGCTGTCGCCGGATTTGGTGGAGTACAACCGCATCAGCCAGAGCATCAAGCTCACATGTAACGCCTGCGTGCTGCTTGGAGTCATAGATGCACTGTTTTCTTTTGGATGGGCGTTTGATGTCATCCCTATTGTCAGCTTTGGCGGTTTGGCAATGTCGGGAATTCTCTTTTTTACGGATTTTCAAAAACAAAAACAGAACATGCTTCCCATGCTTTTAATGATATTTTTGAATATAGCGGGATCAATTATAGGTCTATCCCTATGGTTTGGAGTCAATCGCTGGGCATACACCGTCATGGGCGCATTGGCGCTGGCACTGATATTTGCATTTGTTGTACTGTTGGGTCGGGATTTTCTGCTTGAGTTTCGCAAGCGTTTTCATGTGCGATAACACGCCGTTTTTCAGAATTTGCCGAATGCTGCTTAGTTTGAGGAAGCATCCTCTTCGTATTGAAATTTTTTCAATGCTGCTAAGTCTTCTAAAAATTTTGAAAAGGCTTCCTCGCCTTCCATCAACACAGCATTATAATAGATGGGTTTTCCGAAAAGAATACGGAAAGCTCTTTTTATTCTGCC
>JBHADM010000020.1:0-6894 GCA_041855045.1 Bacillota bacterium
TCTGCCATATGCCTCATAGCTTTGATGCCAGCCATCTTTTGCCTGCTCGTAGACATCCTGTATGCTATAGTATTTTTTCTTTGCGTGTGCGGATGGAATGAGAAATGCCAGAGTTAGCAAAAGACAAAAAAATCGTTTTTTATTCATATGCTCTCCTGATTCCGTACGCCGGTCAATCCGGCGTACGGAAAGTGATTTGAAAATGAAGTTATCTTACTTTGAATTGTCCGCTGATGTGAATAGAGCTTACACCCTGGTTTTCAAAGTACTTGGTGTTGCCTCTGCCGCATGGAGCATAGGAAGAGTTTTTTTTGCAGCCACCATTGGTTGGATAATAAATACCATTAGGCGCCATCCACTTTGATTTTACATAAGGACCATCGTCTCTTTGTGCAGCAATGAGATTATTGTATCCACCGCCCACAGATACCGTGTGGCGTACTTCAATATAAGGGATGTGTGTTTTTTTCTTTTTGAAATTTCCGGAGAATCCAAAATCACCGGCGGTTCCGCTCGTGGTGCCTGCGTTAAAACCGAACATGTAATTTGTTTGGTCGGCCAGTACAGTGGCACTAATAGACAATATTAGAGCTACAGTAAGCATAAAAGATGTAACTTTTTTCATTTTGTGACTTCCTTTCTTGGACGGTGTTTTTCATAATATCATCCAATTAATTATTTTGGTTTTTTGGCTGTTTTTTTCGGTTTATACCCTCATATTTATCATCACCTCGTTTTGTAATGCATAGATATGGGTTTTTTCCCATCTATAATATAAAGATATCAAAGTCCGAAAAATATAAACAAAATTTTTGAAAAAAATCGAAAAAATTAATAAGTTTTGTTTTTAGACGCTTTATCCAAAGTTGTGTTGCCGATAATGAATGTAACAACGGCATAGTATGTTTTTCCGGACTCTACATATGAGGAAACATCAATACTATGACCGAAAGATCTCCCTTTTTTACAAAAATTTATGGTTTGAGACTTGACAGGTGTATTGTCATTTGTATAGAGTGTATAGCTCATAATGCCAAGCTTATTTTGTGTTGTTTTGGTTCTTATTGTTAGGCTGATTTTTTTACCTTCCGTAAGTGTTACAACTACTCTATCGACAACATCGCTTGCCTTTGGTTGAGCGGTCTCCGCAAAGCCGCTAAATACAGATGTTAATATGCAGAGAAGAAGCAATATGCTTGTTATTTTTTTCATGAGAAATCTCCTATAGAATTAAAAATTTGTATCAGTGTGTTTTCGTCATAGCCGATCAGGCTGATATAATACTCTATATTTGTATCCGTATACAGCCCCCAAATGGATTGGACATTTGTAGCCACATAGATGCTTGCGCCATTGGCAAGCTGGATGTTTTTTCCTGCTCTATCCTGTTCATAATAAGTAGCACCGCGTTCATTTGGATAAGATATGAGCAGACTAACAGCACGTTGAGGCGGATTCTTATGTTCATAGTAGACATCAACCGACTTTTCGGAAGAAGAATTTAGAAGCACAATCTCCGGCTCCTTTAGCCCCGGCGGCATCCATTTGGGCAGGGAAACACTGTGCCCAAGCAGCGCCTCCAGCGTTTGTATATCCGGTACGTCTATTTGTTCATTCTCGGGAGCTGTGTTATCTGCACGGGATACGCCCTCTTTGGGCACATCTACACCGTATACAATGTATTGCTCCTCATCCGGCGACTGCTCTATCTGAAATGGCGGCGGGGGGAACAGTACTTGGAAGAATAACAACAGTGAAGCGGCTAATGCAGCGGTGCTCCATTTGAATATCGGCCTTGATTTGTGCCGCGCTTGCGGTGTGGAGAACAGATTCCGGTGCACACGACGCAGGCGCATCTGCCTTTCCTCCTCTGTGATGGCGGAGGGATATTCCTGTGCAAACAGTTGGCTGTATTCCTCTATGGCTTGTGTATCAAACTCTGCAGGCGCTTTTTGCAGCTCCGACAGGATGAGGCTTTTGAGTACATCGACTTTGGGATCTGTATTTATAATAGCATCGGATTCACCTTCCTTTTTCTGGGGCGAAGGGGGTTGTTTTTTGTTGAGGGTGTTTTTCATCGTGTTCTCCTTTCACTATATTAAGATATCAAAGTCAGAAAAATATAAACAAAAAAAACTCAAAATTCAAATTTTTTGAAATTTTCTTTAATTTTGTTGCGGATACGATATAACTGCGTCAGTATGACCTGCTCGCTTGTGCGGCGCAGCGCGGCGATCTCCTTTGCGGACAGGTTATCTATATAGCTCCATCGCAGCAGCTCCGCCTCCTGCGGCTTTAGCATGGCGAATATCTTTTGCACATTTGTTTGCCTGTCCAGTGTCGTAAACAGCGCAATATCAAAGCTGTTGGTGGACAGTGTATCGTATTCTGCGGAAAGCTCCATGGAAATCTGTCTCCCCAGTCGCTTGCGCTCTTGCTGTGCCTTTTTGCTGATACGGAAGAGGAAGCCCTTATATAGCCAACCGTCCACCTTTTCATGCTGGCACAGCGTTTCGTAGTGCAATGCGGCATCGCGGAACAAATCCTGCAGGGCTTCCTCGACAATGTCAAGCAAATAAGGGGAGCCGTATATCAGCTTTTCCCCCAACTGAAATAATTTTTCCGCATAGCGTTGATACAGATCCTCTATAAATCGATCTTTATCCATTAAGCACTCCAATCGCAGTATGTTATCTAAACACAGTATACTATATAATTTATTTTTTAGCAAAATACGCAATCAACATGGCAGTTGCACGACAGAGCTGTTTGCGCGCATATGCTTTGTATGTGGTTTCGTTGTTTGATATATGCGCGCTTGTTACAAAAGACTGCGGATATTTTTTTAAATCCTCATATTAATTTAAATTGTTAATATTTTATGTACAATGTACAGAGATACGCACTTACATCGGCACGCTAAAAAACTCCCCCTAAGGGGGAGTTTGATACAATATTTACTTCTCAGGCCTCATCCCTGTACCTTGGCTTCAGTATTTCCGAAAGTATGAAGGATTTGACCAAATTCTGCCCGGAAAAGTCCGGCAGGAGCGGGTTCTTTGTTATCTTGGGAGCGGAGAATGTATCCTCATATAGGGTACGATACTCACCCAAACCCTCCGTACCTATGCCTTCCGAACTGCCGCCCTCAATGCTGCCTGTAATCTGCGGCACAGGGGGATTGGATACGAGCGGCACCGGCCTGGTGTCCTCCACATAGTCCGGCTGCTCCTGCATTTCCAGGCTGCCTTGCGGCGCTGCACCGCGCAGCTCTTTACCGGTTTGCTCCAGCGCGCTGATCTTTTTGTCCAGGTCTTTCATAATCTGTTCAAAATTGCTCTTTAGAGCTGCGGGTGCGGGCTTTGGTGCGGTATTTCTTCGCAGCGATTGTTGTACGGGTCTTTGTTGGGCAGGCTTTTGCTGTGAGAATGCTTTGGCATTTTCCCTTGCCTTTATTTTCACAAACTGCGTCGCTGCAAAAATGATGAGTAATAAAAGGACTTCCATTTGTCCTCCTTTAAATGGTCATGCGCTCCCCTGCAGGGATTTGCCCTGCAAGGGAAGCTGCATCGGGTCGCGATTATTTCTTCTTAATGTCTTCTTCGCTTACAATCGGATGGGTTGCGGAGGCAATGCCGCTGCGCATGTCGGTGTCGGGGATGACGTTCTGCATTTTGTAGTAATCCATTACGCCCAGCTTGCCTGCTTTGAGGGCTTCCGCCATAGCCTTCGGCACCTCTGCCTCGGCTTCTACTACCTTGGCGCGCATCTCTTGTACGCTTGCCTTCATTTCCTGCTCGTGTGCCACAGCCATGGCGCGTCTTTCCTCGGCGCGTGCCTGTGCAATGCGTCTGTCGGCTTCTGCCTGATCCATCTGCAGCTGTGCGCCGATGTTGCGGCCGACGTCTACGTCGGCGATGTCGATGGATAGAATTTCAAATGCGGTACCGGCGTCCAAGCCTTTGTTCAATACGGTCTGGGAGATGGTGTCCGGGTTTTCCAATACGGCGGAGTGCGCAAGGGAGCTGCCCACTGTGGTAACGATACCCTCGCCGATACGGGCGATAATGGTTTCTTCACCGGCGCCGCCCACAAGGCGTTCGATATTGGTGCGTACGGTAACCCTTGCTTTTACGCGCAGCTCGATACCGTCTTTGGCGATGGCAGCTACCAGCGGGGTTTCGATAACCTTGGGGGTAACGCTCATCTGTACAGCCTTGAATACGTCACGGCCGGCAAGGTCAATGGCGCATGCCTTTTCAAAAGAAAGCTGTATACCTGCGCGCTGTGCGGCGATTAAGGCGTTGATGACGCGGTCTACATTACCGCCGGCAAGAAAGTGGGTTTCCAGCTGGCCGATGTTTTTGATCTCCAAGCCTGCTTTTCTGGCCTTGATCAAAGGGTCCACAATCTTCTTCGGGGCGATGCGGCGCAAGCGCATACCGACGAGGCTGGCGATGGATACGTGCACACCGCTGGCGAGGGCGGTAATCCACAGGCCAACCGGCACAAAACGGAAAAATACAGACAGTAGTGCAACAATGACTACAATGATAATGATGGTACTTTCAAATCCTGGCATAAGTCCTCCTAAAAATGTTGAAAAATACGAAGCTAAAGGTGCTTTTCATGGGGGCTTTCGGGCTGCTTTCGGCTGCCGCAACGAGCGGCGGCACAATCCGTTCAAAGCCCGACATGGAGCCTCTCCTACAGCTTTTCTACAATAATGTTAAAGTCTTCCACATGAACAACTTTGATTTCCTGTTCTTTGGCGATAAATGTACCGCGGCTGACTACATCCATACGCTCGCCGTCGATGATGGCGAATCCCGATGGGCGCAGCTCTGTAAGGGTATAACCTGTTTTGCCTATCAGCGCATGGGCAACGGGCGTTGCTACAAAGTCTGCTGTTTCGCTCTCTACGTCCTGCAGCACATATCGTTTGCTGAGATTACCGTCACGCAGCGATTTGAGCGTGATGGAAAACACGATCGCTACCACAACGAAAATCACAATGCTGATGCCGAGTGTGGCAAGCGGACCATAGCTGATGCCTGTCAGTACAATGGCGACGATGCTGAGCGCAAGACCGATGATGCCGGCCAGACCCACGCCGGGTATGATGGCTTCCAATATGAGAAAGATCATACCGAATACAAAACACAATATCAGCGGTAAATTACTTGCAATCCATTCCAAGGGCTCCACTCCTTTCTTGTCTTTATTATATCGTATTTAGAGGGGATTGTAAAGGAGCTTGATAGCAAATAACGATATAATTCGGCTTTAATTGGTAGAATATTTACACAGATAATAAATCTGTAAGACGCAGCTGCCCGCCACAGGAAAAACTTGTGTATAAAACGACCCGTAACAGTCGCTAAAAATACAAATGAGCATTCTCTGCGTTGGCAAAAATGTCCTTCAATACAGATTGTTACAATTTCGCTTATTGTCGCAAGAGGCTTGCTTTACATCAAATTTTCTTGTGATAACAGGCAAAGTGTGATACCATATTTAATGATTATTTTTTTCGGAGGCAGTATGATTCGTATCACGCACATTGCAGAGGAATCCCGTATCGTAGCGTATGAAGATAATACGCAAATCGGCGTATTGACCTATGCCGCGATGCCCGGAAAATGGGTGGCAAACTATACCTTGGTCAGCCCCGCATATCGCGGCCAAAACATCGGCAAGCAGCTGGTGGAAGAGCTTGTGGTGCAGGCAAAGGCGGCAGGCCTTAAAATACAGCCTACCTGCTCTTATATCAAAAAACAGTTTGCAGATAACGAAGCCTATCAGGCATGGATGGTATAAAATTTATGAAGCATAAGGGGCGCACCATAGATTGGCTCCTGGCAGGGGACGCCGCGGTTCGCAGCCAAACATATGACTATTTGCAGGATGCCGAAAAGGCCGAGCAGGCGCGCAGCGAAATCATTCGTATGCCGCAGGTGCAGGCCATGCTCGCTGCGCTTGTGCCGAAAGACAACGAAGCCTGGAAGAAATACGGATGGTGGATTGCCATTTCGCTGGGTTTCTCGCTTCTGGAGATAGGCCTGCCTGCTACAGAACCGGCTTTTATCACTGCCATGCAGCAGGTCAACGAGACAGTGCGCCACTTTGAAGGCGGGCAAAAGCCTTTTTTGGAGGGAGAAATCGAGGCATGCGTCAACGGCAGGATATTGCGCATGGCCAGTGAGATGGGCATCGCACAGCCGACGATAGCGGACTTTTTGATGGCGGATCAGCTGGAAGACGGCGGTTGGAACTGCCCGGAATGGCAGAGCAAGCATTCTTCCTTTCATTCCACCATCTGTGCGCTGGAGGGGCTGCGCGCCTATCAGTCGGCGTTTTCTGCGCACGGCGGCATAGCGGAATCCATCGCGCGCGGCGAGGACTATTTGCTTACACGTAAGCTCTTCCGTCGTAAAAGCGACGGCAGCGTTGTTCATCCTGCATTCCTGCAGCTTGCCATACCCAACTTTTATCACTATGACATACTGCGTGGCTTGGACTATTTTCGTCCATATCGCAATGCAGAGCCTGCCATGCAGGAGGCGCTTTATATGCTTGCGGACAAGGCCGTCGACGGCAGATGGCATTTGGAAGCTTCTCACATCGATGCCGAGCTGCCTATCGACTTTGGAGAGAAAGTAGGCGAACCAAGCCGCCGCCTGACCATCAAGGCGCTGCGCGTACTGCAGTGGGCAGGCTCGGAAGCCGCGGTATAGCGATAAAGCCCCAAGCGTGATGTTGCAAATACAAAGTCACTTACTGTTTTGCGGCGTATGCCGTATTTCATCCACATGCGTTTTTATAAGCTCCATTATGCGGCATGTTGCGCCTGGTATTAAGCGCTTTTTTGCTTCGCCGATCCCCTTTAGGGAA
>JBHADM010000021.1:0-5416 GCA_041855045.1 Bacillota bacterium
ATATGCAAAATCTGTCACGGGCGCCTGCAGCAAAAAAACGATGGAAATTTCGTATGGTAGAGCCGTATTTATACGCGCTTCCCGTTCTTATTTTAATGGCCGTATTTGTATATATTCCGCTTGTACAAAATTTTTACTATTTGTTCTATAAATTTTCTGCATTCTCTGCATCCTATACTTTTGTGGGATTGGACAACATCAAACTCCTGTTTACCGATCCTGCCATCGTAACCGCATTGAAAAACAACAGTCTGTATTGTATTATTTCGGTTATCTTTCAGGTGTTTGCGTCCATGTGTATTGCTGCTTTGCTGGAGGATAAGATATACAGGCGCTTTGCCACGGCATTTCGAAGCATGTATTTCCTGCCGGTACTGATTTCCATGACGGTAGTGGCCATGCTCTTCACCCAGATATATGCGCCGCGCGGCTTGTTGAATGCGTTTCTGAGCCTGTTTGGCAGCAATGTCAGAACGGGCTGGCTTGGCAGGTCGGAAACAGCAATTTATGCGGCAATTGCCATGTCGCAGTGGCATTCCATGGGATACACCATTATGCTGTTTATCGTGGCCATACAGAAAATACCCGAAGATCTTTACGAAGCGGCGAAAATAGACGGCGCAAACAGAATACAGATGTTTGTGGCAGTGACGCTTCCGCAGATTCGGGAAATGATATTTGTGACAATGGTTACCACCGTATCCGGCGCGTTTTTGGTGTTTAACGATGTGTATATCCTGACGCGCGGCGGTCCGGGAAACGCTTCGGTAACCCTATCTGTATATATGTATAATATGGCATTTACACAGGATCGTATGGGATATGCCTCTACAATTGCAATCTTAATGTTATTCATCTGTTTGATATTAGCTTTTGTACAGAAAAAACTAATCAGATCAGGGGAGGCAATATAATGGATAGACTGATTTCTCGTAAAAGGATTAAAATCAGGGAATGGAATCCATGGCTGGTATTAGTGTTCGTTTTTTTAGTGATATATTTTATTCTAATACTATATCCCTTAATATGGATGGTACTCTCATCCTTAAAGACGGAGCGGGAGTTTTTTCGTAATCTCTGGGGCTTTCCGGCGCAGTTTCAATGGAAGAATTACAGCAAAGCATGGTCAATGGGTATATCTAACTATTTTTTTAACAGCGTTTTTGTAACGCTATCTACAATTGTATTATGTATATTCGTTGCTGTACTGGTCAGCTATGCATTGGCGCGTTTTCAGTTTAAGGGAAAAAACCTGATCTTTGTCCTGTGTATGGGCGGCATGATGCTGTCGCCGCAGGTAACGCTGATACCCTTATACCGTATTATTCAAAACCTGCACATACACGATACCTATTGGGCGATGATACTGCCGTATGCGGCCTATCGTATACCCATTACGGTGTTGCTGATACGCGCGTATTTTCTGGATATCCCAAAGGAGCTGGAGGAGGCGGCTGTCATTGACGGTTGTTCTTCATTTATGACGCTTTATCATATTTTCCTGCCGATTGCCAAACCTATTTTACTGACCTGCGGTATATTGATTGCGTACTATTCGTGGAATGAGTTTTTATTTTCCATTATTTTTATAGATTCCCGCGCATTAAAGACCATACCGTCCGGATTGATGGTGTTCAGGGATGCCTTGAATACCGACTTTTCACTCCTGTTCGCCGGTCTGACCATTTCTGCGCTGCCCATGATTATCGTTTTCCTGGCAATGCAGAAACAGTTTATCCGAGGCATGACGGCAGGTTCCGTGAAGGGATGATTTTGTTGACAATACTATCAAATATAATCACAACAGGAGGGATTCTGATTGAAAATCATAGGTGTAGGCGATAATGTAGTGGACTGCTACCTGGATGAAAAAATCTACTATCCGGGCGGAAATGCAGTAAACGTTGCGGTTGGGTGTGCAAGGGCAGGCTGTGAGGTGGCGTATCTGGGTGTTTTCGGAGATGATGAGGAAGCTCAGCATCTGCAAGACTGCCTGCATAAGGAGGGAATAGATACCGCCGGATGCAGAACAGTCCATGCGCCCTCCGGTCATCCCGGGGTAAAGCTGACAGCAGAAGGCGACAGGGTTTTTGTCGGCGGTCCGCAGAATACCGCGCAGCATATTGTACGATTGCGCTTAACCAAAGAGGATAAAGAGTATATTTCCGGGTTTGACATTTGTCATACTTCATGCTATTCTTCCATTGAACCGGAGTTAAGTAATCTGCAAAATTGCTGTGATGTTTCGTTTGACTTTTCCAGCGGAAATACAGGGGATTCCTACTTGGAGTCCGTATGCAAATATATTAAATACGCTTTTTTTAGCGGAGCAGACTGGAGCGATGCGCAGTGCCGGGAGCTTGCTGAAAAAGTACATGCATATGGCGTTGCAGTGGTAGGGATTACATTGGGATCCAAAGGCGCTTTCTTCTCCAAAAAAGAAAACGGTGAGACAAAGCAATATAAACAGGGTATAGTCAAAGCCAATGTGGTGGATACCATGGGCGCCGGGGATAGTTTTATTGCAGGCTTTTTGAGTTGTTTTGGTCGAACACAGAACATGGAGGAAGCATTACAGTTTGCGGCGGAACGCGCTGCCAAAACGTGTGAGGAAAACGGTGGGTTTGGTTATGGAAAACCCTTTCCTGCGCACTGCCGCTGGGATGCTTGGAAGCAGTAAACCAAAGCTTGCGTGGAGGTGTTCTTTTGGTTTTATCGGATTCGAGCAGTCCATTATATATACAGCTGATCGATTATTTGCGGTCGGCTGTTTCCAGCGGAAGCTATCTTCCGGGTCAGCGTATTCCAAGTGAAATTGAACTTTGTAAGGAATACGGCGTCAGTCGAATTACTGTGAGGCGTGCCGTCTCAGAGCTTGTGGAAGAGGGTTTATTAGAAAAAAAACAGGGTAAAGGTGTTTATGTTGCCCAGCCTAAAAATGTAATCCACGCTATGGCAATAGACGGCTTTTCAGGCTTTAGTAAACTGGCTGTCGGTAACGTCAGGGTTGTTGTCCTGGATAAGAAAAAGCGTCAGCCCACGGTAAAAGAAGCACGCTTATTTGAAATCCCAATTGATGGAATGGTGTGTGAACTGGCTCGAGTATTATATGTCAATGAAACACCGATGATGTATGATCGCTCCATCTTCTCTGAAAAAAAGTTTCCGGGAATGCTGGAAAGAGTAGAGGATAATACCTCCACCTATAAGCTGATGGCCGAGGTATATGGATATGATAATGTACGTGTTGAAAAAGAAATCAGCATGACATTTGCACATCCTAAGGAGGATGAAATTTTGCATTGCAAAATGGGAGAAACTCTATTCTATATAGAAAAAATCGCATACGACAGCAAACGCAAAGTAAATCATTTATCTAAACTTCTCAGCGTGGCTTCACGAACAAAGTTTACTCTAACTTATGAAAAATAAAAAGATTTTTTATGACTTAAAAAGAGTTCTGTAAGTTTTTGGATTACAGGACTTTTTGTCGTAAATGTTAAAGAATAATGATAGTAATATTATTGTAACTTTTTGTTGACTCTCTGCTCCAAATGTTTTAAAATTTATTTAATAAAAATACCAAGGAGTTTAGTAATGAAGAAGATATATCGTTTGGCAATGGCAATATCACTGCTATTTTTTTGTGTTTTTATTACCGATGTTTCTGCTGCTCCGGCTGCTCCAACAATGCATAAAATCACATTTGATGCCAATGGCGGCAGCATTACAGAAGGTAATGCGGAAATATCGGTAGAAACTTATCAAACATTGGAAGGACAGTTCCCTATTGTTTCCCATCCGAACAAAAAATTCGCATATTGGAAAAATCTGGATTCTCAGCCCATTGTTTGGGAGACAGATACCGTAGTGCTCAACGATACCAGATTATCAGCCGTATGGACGAACGATAGGGTTTCACTTAGCATAGACTCGGATGGGGGAAGTTTTTCGAATAAAACTTTAGATATTCCGGGTGGCAGTTATTTGGAAGAACATGTTCCGCAATTGACGAAAGAAAATCATGTCTTTGATGGTTGGTTTGCCATAGACGAAAATGGACGAGAATATTATTTTGATCCTTATATTCCTATTACTGAGAATACCTTTTTAAAAGCAAAGTGGCATCAGGAATTTGTGAAATATACTTTTTTAACGCAGGAGGGGGCATTACAAGGTTCCAAAGTTGTTTTAGTGCCGTATGCCTCAAAAATAGATAAAAGTGCAATTCCCGTACCAATACATCCGAAAAGGAAATTTGCTTACTGGTATACCGATAAACCATCTTTTAGGATTTGGAATCCCGAAGAAAGTGCAAATCATGATGAGATTATAAAAGCGAAATGGACGAATGAAGAAGTAAGGGTCATACTTAATCCCGACGGTGGAATCGTAGCAAATACTGTCTTAAATATACCCGGCGGCAGCTTATTACAAGATTATGTAGCCGAAGTTACGAAAGAGAATTTTCTTTTTGATCGCTGGGTATTTCTGGATGCAAAAGGTCGAGAACAATACTTTGATGAAAGTATACCGATTACAGAGAACATTTCTTTAAAAGCAAAGTGGAATCCTGCTTTTGTTAAATATACTTTTGATGCCAACGGCGGCACACTGCAAGGCGAAAAAGCAGTCATGGTTCCTTACGCAAGCCCAATCCATTCAACTGCTATTCCGACAGCAATTCATTCGAATAAAAAGTTTGCGTACTGGTATGACAACTCTGACTTTAATGTATGGAAACCGCAAGGGAATGCATACTCCAATAAAGTTATTAAAGCAGTGTGGACAAAGGATGAAGTAAAGGTTAGCTTTGACCCTGCAGGCGGAACGATGGAGACGACTTTTATCAAAATTCCAGGTGGCAGCATTCTGGGGGATTTTATTCCACAAATCAGTAGAGAAAGTCATATCTTTAACCAATGGATGTATTTGAATGCAGGCAGGCTCGCTCCTTGGAATATGAATTTGCCTGTAACGGAAGATGTAAGATTATTTGCCACATGGAAACTCAACCGCCTGTGGCGCGGAAATCGCCTGTACAATGCCGATGGAGAAATGCTGACAGGCTTTCAGACGGTAATGGGAAACAAGTTTTACTTGGATCCTGTCAGCGGTATACGGGCAGCGGGATTAAAATCCATAGGCGAGCATAAATACTATTTCCACCCTGCAAACGGCATCATGCTCAAGGGTCTGCAAGCGATAGCAGGTAAAGTCTATTACTTCAACAACGAAGGACAAATGCAGACAGGTTGGCAGAGCGTCGGTACAGAACGTTTGCTCTTTGAAGCGGACGGCGCATTGAAACGCGGCTTTGCCGAAGACGGAGAAGATCTGTATCTCATCGAAGCCAACAATAAGCTTGCCAAAGGCTGGAGAAATATAGCCGGAAAACGCTATTACTTTGGTATAG
>JBHADM010000022.1:0-21297 GCA_041855045.1 Bacillota bacterium
ACAGCAAAATATCTGTATTTACCGTACCTTTATTAATATAGGAGGCGTACTCGCTGCCCATGGATTGGTATATTTTATTTTTATTAAAATTACTGTCTAAAAAATTTTGAAAATTTTCAATGGTGAACGTGCCTTGCGCATTTGTAAATGCATAGTAAGCGATAAGTACAACGGGCACAACCGTAAAAATAATCATCCATATGAGATAGGGTGAGGAAAACAAGGAGCGATGCAAACCTTTTTTCAGCTTTACCCAGGCAAACATGATGGCGCTCATAATCACCAGCATGATGACCACCATCACGAAGAAGGTGTTGCTATTATGCAGATAATTGTTCAATTCCCAGCCCCCTTAAAATACTTTCATGATGTGTATATTAAACGGAATGATTTGGATGCCTACGGTACTGCCTGCTTCTCTCATTTTAGTGGACTGCACGGTAAAGGTGTCGCTCTTGGACTTGATAATCATCTCATAATGCACGCCCTTAAACAGAACACTCTGCACCACGCCATCCAGCTGGCCCTTGCCCTCGTCCACAATTTTAATATCCTCAGGGCGGATGACAACATCCACCTGCTCGTTGCTTGCAAAGCCCTTGTCCACACAGATAAAGTCATTGCCGGCAAAGTTCACCAGCTCGTCCTTTATCATAGTGCCGCGATAAATGTTGCTGTCCCCTATGAAGTTGGCTACAAAGGCGTTGTTCGGCTCGTCATAGATTTCCTTCGGGGTGCCGATTTGTTGAATTCTACCCTCGTGCATAACGACGATACTGTCACTCATGGTAAGGGCTTCTTCCTGGTCATGGGTAACATACAGGAAGGTAATTCCCACCTCCTGCTGCATGGTTTTCAATTCCAGCTGCATGCTTTTGCGCAGCTTTAAATCCAAAGCTCCCAGCGGCTCGTCCAGCAAAAGTACTTTCGGACGGTTAACCAAGGCTCTTGCGATAGCGATGCGCTGCTGCTGCCCACCGGATAAGGACTCGACGGAGCGTTTGGAATAGCTGCTCAGGTTCACCAGATCCAGCATCTGCTCCACGCGTTTTTTGATTTCGTGATGAGGCGTTTTGGCTATTTTCAGGCCAAACGCAATATTGTCGTATACGTTCAGATGCGGAAACAAGGCATACTTTTGGAATACGGTATTCACTTTTCTTTTATAAGGGGGTACACCGGTAATGTCCACACCGTCAAAAAGAACCGTACCCTCCGTCGGATACTCAAAACCACCTATGATACGCAAAGTAGTCGTTTTGCCACAGCCGCTGGGACCCAACAGCGTCACAAATTCATTCTTTTTAATCTGCATGCTGACATCATCAAGCACGCATTGGCCGTCGAACTCTTTGGAGATATTCTTCAGCTCAACAATTACTTTTTCTTCTACCACTGCACACTTACCTTTCATAAAATAATGTAAGGTATATTATTGCATATTGAGGGGGGTATGTCAATTTATTTTGAAAGTTTATTTTGTATAGATTTTCTGCGGGCTTGCGCAGAAAAATGCAGGTGCAAAAACAGTCTGAAAAAATCATTTTTTGAGTACAAAACGCAGGCACATTTACACGCTCTTTTTATCCATACACGAAAGCAAAATACGTGTATAATACATTGTGTTTTTCGATCTATCGCAATCGCATTTGTATTGAAAAATCATAACAATAAGGTTATAATTTAGTGATACAATCAATTCTGGAGGAAGACGATGGAAAACAATATGTCAGTATCCAATTTTATATGGGATGCAATTGATAAAGATTTAGAGGAAAAAATATATACGGAAGTGCATACACGCTTCCCGCCAGAGCCAAACGGATATTTACACATCGGCCATTGCAAGGCACTGTACACCAATTTTATGACGGCGGCAAAGTATAATGGCCTGTGCAACCTGAGATTTGATGATACCAACCCTGCCAAAGAGGAAACCCACTTTGTAGAGGGTATTATAGAGGATATTCGCTGGATGGGCTTTGACTGGAACGGCGGTCTGTTCTATGCCAGCGACCAGTACCAGCGTTTTTATGACATTGCCGTGGATTTTATCAAACGCGGTCTTGCCTATGTGGATGAGCTGTCTGTGGACGAAATCCGTACCTATCGAGGCACACTGACAGAGCCGGGAAAGAACAGCCCCTATCGCGACCGCCCAATAGAGGAAAACCTACGCCTGTTTGCCGAGATGAAAGAAGGCAAACACAAGGAAGGTAGTATGATACTGCGTGCCAAAATAGATATGGCAAGCCCAAACATCAATATGCGCGACCCCGCTATGTATCGCATCCTGTTCAAACACCACCACAGGACAGGCGATGCATGGTGCATCTACCCCATGTATGATTTTTCCCACCCCATCAACGATGCATTTGAGGGCATAACCCATTCTCTTTGCTCACTGGAATACGAGGATCATAGGCCGCTCTACGAATGGTTTGTACAAAAAGCGGCGCACATGTTGGATGGTGCGCACCCCAGACAGATCGAATTTGCAAGACTCAATCTCAGCAATACCGTAATGAGCAAACGCTACCTGCGCAGCTTGGTGGAAAACCATCTGGTCAAGGGTTGGGATGACCCCCGCATGCCCACACTGTGCGGCTTACGCCGCAAGGGTTATACCCCGGAATCCATTCGCAGCTTTATATCCAAAATAGGATTGAGTAAGGCTGACAGTGAAGTGGATACCGCCCTGCTGGAGTTCTGTGTGCGCGAAGACCTGGGTGAAAAAGCCATACGCGCCAGCGCTGTGCTGGAGCCTGTATTGGTTGAGTTTACAAACTGGCCGGAAGGCAAAACGGAAACTCTCTCCGTGCAGAACCACCCCAATTACCCTGCAATGGGTGAGCATACAATGACGATAGGCAAGCGCATTTATATAGAGGCCACCGACTTTATGGAGGAGCCTGTGAAAAAATTCCACCGCATGAGCCCCGGCAAAGAAGTACGCTTAAAAGACGCGTTTATCGTTCTGTGTGAAGGCTTTGAGCGCGATGAAAACGGGGCGCTGAAAATACTTTGCAGCGTGGATTTTGACAGCAGAAGCGGTAGCGAAGGCGCAAACCGTAAGGTAAAAGGCACGTTGCACTGGGTTAACGCACACGATTGCCTGCCCTTTGAAGCCAGGCTATACGAACAGATACTGCTGCCCAGTGAAAATGAAGAGGACAGCAAGGATTATATCGAGCGTTTCAACCACGACAGCCTGCTGGTAAAAAGCGGCTATATGGAGCGCTATCTTGGAGAAGCAAAGGTTGGCGATACCTATCAATTCCTGCGCAACGGCTATTTCTGCAAAGACCCCGACTCCACAGAGGACTGCGCCGTATTCAACCGCGTGGTAGGATTGCGGGATACATTCAGCAAACAGTTAAAGCAGGAATAAAGGAGAGAACGATGAAGGTACGTACCCGATTTGCCCCCAGCCCCACCGGCTATCTGCATCTGGGGGGCTTGCGCACGGCATTATATTGTTATTTATACGCAAAGAAAAACAACGGCAAGTTTATACTCCGCATTGAGGATACCGACCAGGAGCGTGAAGTTGAGGGTGCCATACAGATGATTTATGACTCCCTGCACGCCGCCGGGCTGCATTATGACGAAGGTCCCGATGTGGGCGGCGACTATGGCCCCTACATACAATCGGAACGCAAGGACAGCTATCTGCCCTATGCAATGGAACTGATTGAAAAAGGCGCAGCCTATCCATGCTTCTGCACCAAGGAGGCATTGGCCGAACGCCGTGAAGAAGCCACAAAGCGCGGAGAGACTTTCCGCTACGACAAGCTCTGCTCCCATATCAGCAAAGAGGAAGCCCAACGCCGTATGGAAAGCGGAGAGCCCTATGTCATCCGCCAGAACATCCCTCTGGAGGGCAGCACATCTTATGAGGATGTGCTCTATGGCAAAGTGGAAGTGCCGAACAATGAACTGGACGACAATGTGCTCATCAAAGCCGACGGCATGCCCACCTATAATTTTGCCAACGTGGTGGACGATCACCTGATGGGTATTACCCATGTTATGCGCGGCACGGAATATATCTCCAGTACCCCGAAATACGACTTATTGTACAAAGCCTTGGGTTGGGAATCCCCGCAATATATCCACCTGCCTGTGGTGATGAAGGATGCCACACGCAAGCTGAGCAAGCGTTATGGCGACCCTTCGTTTGAAGATTTGCTCTCCATGGGCTATCTGAAAGACGCCATTGTCAACTTCATCGCACTGTTGGGATGGAGCCCCGGGGATAACCGTGAATTCTTTACTTTGGATGAGCTGGTAGAAGCATTCTCCATAGAGGGTTTAAGCAAGAGTCCGTCCATATTCAATATGGAGAAACTGACCTGGTTCAACAGCGAATATATCAAAAAGCTGAGCGCGGACGAGTACTATACGCTGGCACTCCCTTGGTTTCGTCAGGTATTCGGCAATACGAAAATGGACTTGCGCAGGCTGGCGGAGTTGACGCACAGCCGCACAGAGGTGTTCAACCGATTGCCGGAGATGGTGGCCTTCCTGAACGAACTGCCGAACTATGAAATTGAGCTGTATACCCACAAGAAAATGAAAACCAATTCGGAAAATTCTCTGCAAATTCTACAGGAATGCCTGCCTCTGTTAAGCGCTTTGGATGACTTCAGCGAGCAGACATTGCACAACGCTTTGGCTGCATTCATTACAGAGAAAGAATATAAAAACGGACTGGTATACTGGCCGCTGCGCATTGCAGTCTGCGGTCAGCAAAATACGCCCGGCGGCGCAATAGAAATGCTCTATCTGCTGGGCAAGGAGGAGAGCCTGCGCCGTATTCGGGACGGCATACAAAGACTTTCCAAGGAGGCCATATGAAAACATATTACGAACCGAAACATATAGAACCCAAGTGGCAGGAAAAATGGGAGAAGCTGGGCGTGTTTCACGCAAGTGACAACCATAGTCAAAAGAAGTATTACTGCTTAATTGAATTCCCCTACCCTTCCGGACAGGGTCTGCATGTAGGGCACCCGCGCAGCAATACAGCACTGGATATCATAGCCAGAAAACGCCGCATGGAGGGCTATAATGTACTCTACCCAATGGGCTACGATGCGTTTGGACTGCCGACGGAAAACTATGCCATTAAAAATAAAATCCATCCGGCTAAGGTTACGGCGGATAACATCGACAATTTCCGCAAACAGCTGAAGCGTTTGGGATTTTCATTCGACTACAGCCGTGAAATAAACACCACAGATCCCAACTATTATAAGTGGACACAGATGATATTCTTACTGCTGCTGGAGCATGGTCTTGCGTATAAAAGCAAAATGCCTATCAATTGGTGTACCTCATGCAAGACCGGCTTGGCCAACGAAGAAGTGGTAAACGGCGTATGCGAGCGCTGCGGCAGCGAAGTGGTGCAGCAGGTAAAAGAGCAGTGGATGCTGCGTATTACCAAGTATGCGCAGAAACTGATAGACGGTCTGGACAAGGTAAACTTTATTGAAAAAGTAAAGGCACAGCAAACCAACTGGATAGGCCGCAGCGAAGGCGCCGAACTGGAGTTTAAACTCAAAGGCAAGGATTACAGTTTGCGCGTGTTTACCACCAGACCGGATACTCTGTTCGGCGCAACCTATATGGTAGTCAGCCCCGAGCATCCGCTGCTGGAAATGTTCCGTGCAGACATTACTAACTACGAAAGCATTATAAACTATCAGGAAGCCGCCAAACGCAAGAGCGATTTTGAACGCGCGGAGCTGAACAAGGATAAAACCGGTGTGGAAATCCAGGGCATACAGGCTATTAACCCCGCTACCGGCAAGGAAATCCCGATTTGGGTAAGCGACTATGTACTGATGAGTTACGGTACCGGCGCCATTATGGCAGTGCCTGCACATGACGATCGCGACTATGCCTTTGCAACAAAGTTTGGACTGGATATTGTAGAGGTTATCGCCGGCGGCGATGTTACAAAAGAAGCCTATACGGACACGAATACCGGTATATTGGTAAACAGTGGCTTCCTGAACGGCCTCCCTGTAGCCGATGCCAAAGCCAAAATGATAGACTGGATAGAAGCTGAAGGATTGGGTACACGCAAAATCAACTTCAAACTGCGCGACTGGGTATTCAGCCGTCAAAGATATTGGGGAGAGCCTATCCCTGTGGTGCATTGTCCGCACTGCGGCATAGTGTCTGTGCCGAAAGAAGATCTGCCGGTGCTGCTGCCGGATATCGACAACTATGAACCGAATGATTCGGGAGAAAGTCCGTTGGCAAGCATAGATTCCTGGGTAAACACCAAATGCCCCAAGTGCGGTATGGACGCTAAGCGCGAAACCGACACCATGCCTCAGTGGGCAGGCTCTTCCTGGTACTTCCTGCGCTACTGCGATCCACATAACGATGCAGAATTTGCCTCCAAAGAAGAACTGGACTATTGGATGCCCGTGGATTGGTATAACGGCGGTATGGAACACACTACGCTACACTTGCTGTACAGCCGCTTCTGGCATTTATTCCTGCATGATATCGGCTTGGTTTCTGCTCCGGAACCCTATATGAAGCGTACCAGTCATGGTATGATACTGGGCGCAAACGGCGAAAAAATGAGCAAGAGCCGCGGCAATGTCATCAATCCGGATGAAATTGTCGATTCCTTAGGCGCGGATGCTTTCCGTATGTACGAAATGTTCATGGGCGCGTTTGACCAGGCTATTCCATGGAGCACCAGCGGCGCAAAAGGCTGCCGTAAGTTCCTGGACAGAGTATGGCGTTTGCAGGATATGCTAAACGACGACAAGGGATTAAGCCCCAAACTGAATGTCGCCATCAACAGCTGCATTAAAAAGGTCGGCGAGGACTATGAGGAAATGAAGTTTAACACTGCCATCGCCGCCATGATGACCCTGGTCAACGAAATCTATGCCATAGGCAGCCTGACCAAAGAGGATTTGAAAGCCCTGCTGCTGATACTCTCCCCTGTTTGCCCGCACATTGCTGAGGAAATGTATGAGAACATCGGTTTTGAAGGCGGACTTTCCACTGCCCCATGGCCAAACTATGACGAAAAAGCATTGGTAAAATCCGAATTTGAGATTGCTATCCAGTTTAACGGCAAGATTCGCGCCAGAATCATGGTGCCTGCCGATATGACACAGGAAGAAGCGGCGAAACTTCTGCCTGAACATGCGGAGGTAAAGCCCTTGCTTGCGGATAAAACAGTCGTGAAGCTGATATTCGTACCGAACAGATTGGCAAACTTTATCGTCAAATAAGAACACGCAAAAAGACTTCTGCACAAATATGCAGAAGTCTTTTTGATGCCAAAACTCAAAGTTAAAATATATATTTCTTGATTTCTTCCTCTGTCATGGGCGGCATACCCATCTTGGAACGCACCATGTTAACAGCCTTGATAACGATATACTTATCCTCTACATCATTTTCCAAATGCTGCTTGGACTTATTGATGAAGCGCAGAATAGGCTGGGTTGCTTTCTGATCCTTGTTTTGATTGTCTTCCATATAGGGATACTCCTGTTCATTATAATTGTGAATATCTTGCACGTTCTTCCTCGCAGAGGCTTACGATGATACTTTTAAAATTTTTATAACGCATAAAGCCGATTGCACTTTGTGCAGGTTTCCTGACATGTTTCTTTTGGGTATAGTCGACCGCCACGCTGCTCTGCTCCCGCGCAGAGCTAAAAAAGGCTGCAAGCTTGGCGGCTTCCAGAAGTTGCTGTTCCGTTGGGTTTTCCGTTTTGATAATCACATGGGACCCCGGTACGCCTTGCACATGCATCCATATCTCGTCGGGCTTTGCGGCATGCGTCAGCCGCTCGTTCTGAATGCTGTTTTTGCCGACCAATATAGATACACCATCCACCGACACACGAATCTCTTTGCTTTGGCTGGCGTTTTTTCGCGCTTTGCGCTCGCTTTTGATATAGCCTCTCATGGCTAAAATCAGCTTAATTTCATCCAGCTCTGCGCTGGTCTTGCTGTTTTCCATATCCATCAACAGTTGCTTTAGGAAAGCGATTTCTTCTTGTGCCTTCTGCTCCTGCTCGAGCGCCAATTCCTGTGCTTTGCGTATTTTCTTGTATTTTTTAAAATAAAGGTTGGCATTTTCTTTGATAGTCAGCTCGATATTCAGAGGAATACACAAGTCCTCCACTTTTTCGGAATAAAAATTCGGCAGGCTGAGGGATTCCATTCCACGGTCGTTTGGGTTGAGCTGATAGAGATTAGCATTGATCAGCTCACCATAGATTTTATATTCCTCGGCTTTCTTATCATCTTCCATAATCTCATAGAGCTGTTGGAGACGATTTTCGTTGCGGTGTATGTGGTTGCTTATAATTCTTGCCAAGTACTGGCTTTTTTGTTTGATTTTATCCTTGATATCCTTGTTGCTGAAATAGTGATCCAATGCTTCCGACAGGCTGTTAAAGGGCTGTATGAGACTCTGTGCAAACTGGCGGTAGCGCATGGCAAAAAAATCGACAGGGCTTCCCACGCTGTCCAGAAGAAGATTCGGCTCGTAAAAATCAGACAAATGTGTATAAAACTCACACAATCTTTTGGCAAAAGCATAAGCCTTCACCTCGCTTACGAAGGTGTTCTCATCATAGGAGAATATTTCGCAGATTTCGATTGCAATGGGCTTACTCAATCCGCTGATGTGATCCTGTAAAAAACGCGAGAGCTTGCAGCTTGCACGTTCCATGCGCGCCACAAGCGCATACTCCTGCATAGTAAAAGGGTCGAGTTTGTCCTGCGCCGGCGGCGCTTCATAGGCAATACCCGGCAAAACGGTCCGCACACGGCTCATATCGGCACTGACACGCTTGGTAGCGTCTACGATAATGCCGTTTTCATTCAGCAATATAATATTGCTATGTTTTCCCATGATTTCTACAACAAGGGTTTTTTCTACCAAATCGCCCAGCTCCGTCATGCATTCCATACAGATATGCAGTATACGGTCACCGTCAATTTGTCGAATATCCGTTATTTTAGCACCCTGCAAGTGCTTACGAAACAACATGCAAATACTGGGAGCCTGTTCCGGATTTTCGTACTTTTGATCGGTAAGCTGCACGCGCGCAAAGCTTGCGCTGGCAGACAGCAAAAGCTTATGGCTGCCGTTTGCGCCGCGCAAGGCGAATATAAACATATCCCGAGAAGGCATCATAACTTTATCAATGCGGCAATATAGTATCTTCTCCCGCAATTCATTTTGGATAAAATGAAGCGTAAAACCGTCCATCGGCATAGCGTTGCCCTCCTGTGTTTGATAAAAATATAGTGCGATGTATTCAAAGAAACATCTATATTATGATAACATAAAACAAGTCATGATTGCACCTTTTCTTTGTATATAGTATGATAAAATTAAGAAAGGTATGGGTTATAACCAGCTTAAACATAAAGCTTTTCCCATGCACACATAGTATCATCAAGAAATAATATAAGGGATGGAGCTCACCATGAATGAGAAAAAAATTAATTTTCCGTTGATAGACAGGGATAGCAGCTGGATAGCGTTTAATAATCGCGTGCTTTCGGAAGCGCAGGATGTCCGCCTGCCCTTGTTGGAGCGCGCTTTGGTGCTGTCCTTTGTAGTCAGCAATAAAGACGAATTTTTTATGGTACGCCTGGCCTCGCACGATAACGCCTTAAAGAGCGGTAAACCTAAGGATAAAAAGTATACAAAAAATTTGATGGCACAGCTGCAAAAAGACCTGATTGCCATGGATAAAGCCGTCGACAACACTTTCGACAACATCTGCCTAAGCCTGAAAGACCATGGTATAGAAATTCTGCAAAAACTGCCCGCAGATGAAAAAATACGCAGCTGGGCTAAGGATGTATTCAAATCCCGCATAGGATCCCTACTCACGCCCATAGCCATACTGCCCACCCGACCCTTTCCCTTGGTAAAAGGCAAGAGCATGCATATGGCGGTTATGCTCGACGACCAACCGGGTTCATGGGCGACGATTAAGATGCCGGAAACCCTATCAAGGCTCTTATTACTACCCTCCGAGGATGGCAGCAAACGCTACATTACAATGGATGCCATTGTACAAGAGCATTTATCGCTGATATTCGGCGGCCGAAAAGTACGATATGCCATGCCGTATCGTATACTGCGCGATGCGGAAGCCGCATTTACCGATGTGGAAACGGGCGACTTTTTAAGCAATATTCGTCAGGTGCTGCAGTCTCGTAAGCGCGGCCATGTAATGCGCCTGGAAGTCCCTAAAAATGCACCGCAGGAGCTTCTTTCGCTGCTGCGCTTTGCCTTTGACATAGATGAAAAAGAAGTCTATAAACAAAGCTCCCCCCTGGAGCTGGTAGGACTCCTGCGCAACCTATACGGCATAGACGGATACGAAGAGCTGCGCTATGAAAAGTTTGTGCCCTACCTGCCGGAAGAGCTCAAAAGCGGCAGCCTGTTTGATGCCATTGCCCAAAAGGATCACTTGCTCTATCATCCTTTTGACGCTTTTGACCCGGTTGTACGACTGATACGCGACAGTATAGACGACCCTCATGTGCAAGCCATCAAGCAGACATTATATCGTGTCAGCGGCAACAGCCCAATTATTGCTGCGCTGATAGAAGCCGCCAAAGCGGGCAAGCAGGTAACGGTATTCATTGAGTTGAAAGCACGCTTTGATGAGCAAAACAATATCATTTGGGGAGAAATGATGGAACGTGCGGGATGCCAGGTAATCTACGGACTGCCCGGACTGAAAACCCACTCCAAAATCACATTGATTGTGCGCAATGAAGATGATAAGCCAAAACACTACCTGCATCTCGGTACAGGAAACTATCATGACGGTACCGCCAAAAGCTATACCGATCTGAGTTTGCTGACCTGCAATCAAAAGCTGGGCAACGATGCCGTACAGTTTTTCCATATACTCACGGGATTTGGCAGAACCAGCGGCATGAATTCGCTGATCACTGCCCCCGATACCCTGCGTGACAAACTGACCGCACTTATAGAGCACGAAATGGAGCTTGCAGAACAAGGTGTACCGGCACAGATAGACGCTAAAGTAAACGCCCTGGTCGATCCAAAAATCATATGCGCACTATATAAAGCCAGCCAGGCTGGTGTGAAAATCAACCTGATTGTGCGCAGTGCCTGCTCCCTGATACCCGGTGTGGAAGGCTTATCCGAAAACATCCGCGTGATATCCATTGTCGGAAGATACCTGGAGCATGCCCGCATATTCCGCTTTTCCAATGCCGGAGAGCCCTTGATGTTTGCCAGCTCTGCCGACTGGATGCCCCGCAATCTGGATAAGCGCGTGGAGCTGATGTTCCCTATTCGTGACAATGCCATTCGCGAACGTTTGGAAGCCATACTTATACTACAGTTACAGGATACCGAAAAAGCATGGGAAATGCAGAACGACGGCAGCTATGTGCGCGTGCGTGAAAAAACTCCCGACAGAAAACTTAACTCGCAGGAGTATTTTATGAAAAGCAATGTGCTGCGCAAAGATTTTTCGGAACATAACGAGCAATAAAAACGGCAATATTCCTAATCTGTTTAGCGCATTTCTCTATATACACCAGCCTTGCATTGCGCCGCTTTCATACGAACTTGTATACAGTTTTTTTATCATTTATAAAATACCTCAGACATTTAAAAACAGCTTCTGCGAATTTCGAAAGCAGACTCTTTTCGATACTTTATGCAGAAAATCTTGCAAAATCAAATCAGTTATATTAAAATTGCATAAGGGGGTTTGTTCATGCAGGAAACAACAAACAATAAAATAAAAATCGACTACAATATCGGCAGTCTTTGGGGAAAAACGACATGGAAGATGGTGCTTTCGCTTCTGTTTGCGATGCTAACACTGCTTCTCATCTTTTTTGTGTTCGGCACCATGCTCATATTTGATCAGCTGCTTATCAGTATACTGGTCAATCTTGCTTTTCTTGCGCTCTGTCTGTTTTTCTTTCACAACATGGGTTTGTCTGTGGGCGAAAAACAAGCCGGATTATCCGAGATTGTATTTAAAAAGAGACTGAACGGGGAAACCATATCCGACGAGCAGCTTAATCAATGTTTCCGCAAGCCCAAAGGCTTTTTGGCAGTATGTCTTGCGCTGCTCCCCTTATTTCTGATTGCGCTTGTATTTGCATTCACAACAGAAAAACAATACTATCAGCTGGGTGCATTGCCAAAATGGATAGACAGCTACAGAGAACAAACACAGATCGGCATCGCTTTAGACTATTATTATAAAGAGGTACAGGTAAGTGCTTTCAGCATATTGCGGCTGTTTATGCGCGCGCTGTGTATGCCCTATGTGGCAATGCTAAGCAGTCTTGGTGCAGATGCCATGCTGCTGGTGGAGAGACTGAGCCCACTTTTGATACTGATTATTCCCAGCGCATACGGAATCGGTTATCTGCGCGGAGAAAAGCAGAGAATTTTGGTCAACAAGGCCATCCATAGGAACGCCAAACGCAAACACATTGTAGAAAAGCAACGTAAAAAAGCAAAACAAGAGGAAAAAAAACAGCTGATATGAGAATCATTGCCGGCACTGCCAAGCGGCGCAGTATTATCGCACCAAAAGGCAACAGCACAAGACCCACGCAGGATTATATCAGAGAATCCCTGTTCAATATCATACAGGGTGATGTCGCGGACAGTATCTGCCTGGATATATTTGCCGGAAGCGGCGCTCTGGGATTGGAAGCCATCAGCCGCGGCGCACAGCACTGTATGTTTTGCGACAAAAGTTTTAAAGCCATACAGGCTGTCAGGGAAAACATTACAAATTTAGGCTTTCAGGATACGACATATGTACTGAAAGGAGACTGGACACAGGCTTTGGCCTACGCAAAATCGCAGGCAATGAAATTTGACTTGGTGTTCGTCGATCCGCCTTACTCTTTTGCCCAAATCGACTTGCTGATGGACGAGATAAAGCACGTACTGTCAAACAACGCGCTGATTGTTGTGGAGCGAGACAAAAAAACAGACGAAACCGCGCACCACGGATACCGCCATATCAGCAGCAGAGAATATGGCATTACCGCAGTGCACTTATATCGATATGAGGTGGCATAATGCAATGTATCTACCCGGGTAGTTTTGACCCTATCACACTGGGGCATTTGGATATTATCCAACGCGCCAGTCAGGCTTTTGACTGTGTCTATGTAACCATATTGTTAAACCATAAAAAAACTTATTTATTCAGTGTAGAAGAGAGGCTTGCCATGATCAAAAAGGCATGCGCGCACATTCCCAATGTGCAGGCCTGTTATTATGACGGTCTTCTGACCCACTTTGCCAGAAGCAAAAAGGCGCAGACCATACTAAGGGGTTTGCGCAGTGCCAGTGATTTTGAGTTTGAGCTGCAGATGGCAAACCTGAATAAGCAGCTTGCTCCGGAAATAGAGACCTATTTTATGGCAACCAGCCCCGACCTATCCTATATCAGCTCCACTGCCGTGCGCGAGCTCGCCATGTTTCACGCTGATATTTCAAAATATGTACCGATATCCATCGTAGAGGATATCCAAAGAAAATTTTAAGGAGCGCAATGGATGAATACAAATAATATCAGCGATGTCGCTTTGACAGAACTTGGTTTGCTGCTGGATAATCTGCCAAACTTGATACAAAAAGGCGGTATTATCAACATTAACCAAGACAACGGCGTCATCAATAAAAGAACCTTTCTGAGGGCTTGTGAAGATATACGCGCAGCACTTCCCAATGCCATCCGTGAGGCCAATCAAATCCGCCATAATGAGCGCGCCATTATTGAAGGTGCCCATAAATATGCCAAGGATACCGAGATGGAGGTAAGCAAAAATCGTCAACTTTTGGAGCTTGCATTGAGTAAAAAACAGGAAGAGGCGGACAATAGCGTGCGCCAGATGATGGACGAAGCCGGACGCAAAAAGAACACCCTTCTGCAGCAGGCAGAGGAGGAAGCGCGCGCAGTTATCAGCAATGCCCAAAAGCGCGCGGAAGAAATCCTGATGACTGCCAATGATGATGCGCAGTTTATTATCAACAATGCCAAAGGTGAGGCTGAAAAGCTGGTAAACGACAGCCAAATTATGCAGAGCGCAAAGAAAAAAGCCGAGGAATATCTCAACGATGCGGAATATGAAATCGAGGATAAATTCATACAGGCAAACACCCATATCAGCAGCCTTTTGGATGAGCTGGAGGAGTATTTGCTGCAAAAAGTAAAATCCATCCGCGTGGTGAAGAGTCAGGTGAATAACGGCGATAAGAGCAACCAGCCATCCCATACTAAGCCGTATATGCCCAACAACGATGCCGATTTCTTTGGCGCATTCAATGAGCCTATGTACGAAAAGAAAGATGGCAGCGAGTTTGATAGGCCGTATGAAGAGCCGGTATTTGAGGATTACGGCTATAACGAGCCGGCAGCGCCGGAGGAACGCCCGCAGTATTTTGACGTTCCCTATGAAAGCAGATAAAAAATGAGAGTAAAACTCTCATTTTTTATTGTGCTTTTATTATATATTTATAATAATCCACCGCGGGCGGCAGGGCATAGGTATATACATTTTCATTGATACCGTGTATGCTTTTCAGCTGCTGCGGATCATACAATACCGGCGCAAAGCGCACACAGGCATCGGCTATTTCGTGATAGAACCTGGCATCGGTTGCCCCTGTTACCACATAGGGTACGCAGTCGCTGCCGGGAAAGACCTCTGCAATGGCCTGCTCCGTGATTTGAAATGCCCTGCCAGACAGATCTAACACGGGACTGGGATTGCTCCACTGCAACAAAGTCTGCTCAATATTGTATTTCTTCGCAATATCGGCAAGCAATTCCATACTCTTTTCTGTATTTTGATGTGGAATACTGCGCAGGTTTGCCTCCATAGTTGCCGACGCCGGAATCACATTAAAGGAATCGGAAGCCTTTGCCATGGTAAAAACAATGGTGCTTTGGAGCATAGCTGCAGCCTGTGGACTAATCACAGGCAAGAGCTTTTTAAGCAGCGGTTCAAATAACCATAGATTTCCAAACACCAATTTTAACGGAAAACTGCAATAAGGCGCCAGGCGTGTAAACATCTCTCTTACAGGCTTGGTAAAGCGCACGTCAAATGGATTTTTCTTCTCCAGGTGCTGCACAAATGCCGAAAGCCTGGCAAGCGGCGTGTTTTTCGGCGGTGCAGAGGCATGCCCGCCGCCGCTTTTGGCAGTGAATTTCACATGGCAATTGCCTTTTTCAAACACACCCACCATGGCAAAATAGCCTTTGACACCCGGTAATGGATTAGCGGTCAAGGCGCCGCCTTCGTCGGACAGCATGGCGATTCGAACACCCTTGTTTTTGAGGTATTCGACAATTTTCGACGCACCATCTCCACCTATTTCCTCCGTACATCCGGAGGCGAGATACACATCGCAAGCAGGGCTAAAACCATCTTCTATCAGCTCCTCTGTCGCCTGTAAAAGCGCCATCAGGCTGCTTTTGGTATCGCAGCTTCCTCTACCCCACACCCTATCTTCGGCAATGTCGCCGCTAAAAGGTTCGTGCTCCCACTCCCCGCTCACTTCTACCACATCGTGATGGGACATAAGCAATATGGGCTTTTCTGATGATTTTCCCTGCCATTTGAAAAGCAGATTACCGTCTAAATCAATCTTCTCACAAGTTCGGTGCAGATTTGGAAACTGCTCCTCTAAAACCCTATGCAGCTTATAAAACTCAGATAAATCGCTCTGATTGGGAAGCGATACGGTCTTACACCGTATCATCCTGGATAACTTTTCCGCATAGAGCTGCTCCCGTTTTACATCACGAGGCGGCTGATAGGTCGATACTTTGTTTTTAATGCACAAGGTGCGAACGACTGCAATCAACAGCAGTGCTATCAGCAGGACAAGAACTGCCAGCAGTATTTGGAATAGCAACATATCATTTCTCCTTTTTGTGCAGGAACCATGCAATAGCGATGGCAATAATACCGCTGGGGATAATCATAAAGCTGACAGAGCGTATCAATGCCGGCACAGCAATGAACAATGCCGACATAATGAGGAGCGGCAACACAGCAATTTTGGGATTATGCACAAAGTAGCGGTATGCCAGGGCACCGAAGAGTGCCGGCACCACGTTGTCAAACGCCGGCTGCAATATAGGATTACTTAGTATAGGTTGCAAAGGAATCAGCAACAAAGCCCCTATTGCCAGCACGATGGTGGTGGTCAGAGCAGAGCTGGCAATTGCCAGTGTGGATATAATTTCACTCTCGGGCGTACCGCTCTTGGCGCCGGATATTTCATGCGCATTTGCCACGCAGGGCATTTTGAGATTGATTAAGTTGCCTGTCGTAAACGCAAGATAGCTCCCGCCTGCACCCAAAATGGGTGCATAAACTAAAAACTCCACAATGCCCGCCGTTGCCCAGACGGCAATCACCTGTATCAATGCCGAGAAAAATGCCTGCATATTTGGCGGCGCATTGTACAGCATGCCGTATAAAAAAGGCGTTCCCAGCAGCATACCCAATATCAGCAGCGTGCTTAACCTGCCTATTAAATGGTTTTTTTTCAAATAGCTATCATAATATGCTTTTTTATCGTTCATCGCTGCGTCCTCCTAAAAATAGATGCCCAACAGTACAGCCACTGCCATTGCCAACAGCATACTGCCTGCAATAGCAAAATTTTCAAGGCTTTTAACGTTCTTCTTATCAATAAAGTAGACAAAAACTCCCATGAAAATAAAGGAGCATGCCAGTACGATAATGGGCTTGCTGTTTCCGGTGGAGGTGAATGTTGCCAGATAAGCTCCCACATAGGTGGATATCAGCCCGATAAACATGGCAGCCATAGCCTTATCTCCGAATCCGCCACCCTTTGCGCCCTCACTCCTTTTTTCGATTGAAGATTGTATCTTGCCCAAATAAGACTTGGTAAAAAACAGGGAACAAATTGTACCACTGCTGATGCCAACACCCATTAGCAGCGCAATGGTAGAAAAAGCCTGTAGGGTCATTTCGCTGATGTTCAGTCCGCTCATGCCCACTGCCCTTGCTGCGGCGTCCGCAACAGTGGTTTCGTAATGCAATGCGCCGATAACGCTGAGCCTGAGCCATGGCAACGGAATACCAAGAGCACCGGACAAACCGATCACACCAAGCAATATGCTGACGCTGGGCAGCAGTGTAAAACTCACACTGGAAACGATGGTGCGCTGCAACACCTGTCTATTCATGCCAATGGCAAGACCCGCCTTATAAGCGCGTACCATAAATATGGCGCAGGTGATGGCAACACACAGGATAATCGCGCCAGAAATCATATACAAGGCTGGGCTGTTTAAAGTTTGTAAAATATCCATAGTCTACTCCTTATGCATATATTGCTCAAATAAATCGTTTGCATGTTGAATGGCACTCTGGGCACTGCTTTCCTCCTGTGCCTGTGGTGCCAAGGGATCCTGCATCAAAGCCTTGAATTGGCTTACTTTAAGCCCCAAAGCATCCTGCATACGGCTGTCGCTGCCCTTTTGAGAAACCAGGTAATAACACAGCAGGCTATCCTCCTGGCCGATACGGTGCGCTCTATCCTCCGCCTGGCTGTGCACGGCAGGCGACCAATCCAATTCCCCAAACACGACGCATGTGGCTTTTTGCAGATTGAGCCCTGCCGCCGCGCGCAAAGAGATACAGCAGAGGCTTGTTTTGCCGTTCATGAAGTTTTCCTGCGCAGCTGCCTTCTGCACACTTGTTTCACGGCCGGTGATGAACACAGGCTTTTCGGCTTTCAGCGCAGTCTTGTACAAATCAAACACATCGTGATGATGGGCAAAGAGCAACACCTTTTCGCCCCCTTCCAGCAGCATGCGAACAAACTGTGCTACATAGGGTGCTTTGGCAATGCCTGTAGCCTGCCTCTCCCCTTTATCAATTTCCAAAGCAAGCAATGTACGCTCGGAATTGCTTAAGTCTTGTTTCCATGCAGCAAGCTTGGCGATGGTGTTTTGCATGTACTTTCGGAATACATCATCATCGGAATCAACGATGTTTACTAAGCGACGTTTAGGTGGCAGCGAGGGCAGCACATCCTCCTTGCGGCGGCGCAGCATGATGCCTTCATCGGTCAGGAATTTGCCGAGATGTTCAGGATGAATCACCACATTGTTGCCATAGCCATAACACCACTCTCGGGTAAATGCCTCGAAGTTGCCCAGAAAATGAAAATCCAGCACATTGATAACCTGCCAAATCTCGCCGCCGTTATTATATATGGGCGTACCGCTCAGGCCAATGACACGCTCCGCCTGTGAAGCAATGAGGCTGGCGACAGAATATTTTTCGGTACCGCCATGTCGCAGTTCTTGAATTTCGTCAAATATGACGATGGGAAATCGGTAATTTGGCAGGCTCTGCTTCCAGCCGCGCAAAATGAGGTAATGGGCAATATAGATATCGGCCGGCGGCAGTTCATAGGGTTTTAGCCCCTTAATCACATGCACCGTGATACCATGCGGCGTGTTTTTCAAAAATCGATTGATTTCGCTCTGCCAGTTATTGACCAAGTGTGCCGGCGGAATAATCAGGCAGGGATATTTGCACTGTCTTGCGAGAAAGGCGAGTGCTTGTACCGTTTTACCCAAGCCCATCTCATCTGCAAGCAAAGCTCTGTCCACGCTCTCCAGATAGGCGCAGCCCTCCTCCTGAAAGTCGGTAAGCTCCCCCTGAAAAGAAAAAGCGGAGGGCTTAACTCTTTTGGGCAACTGTTTGCGCTCCATCTTGTCGATATAGGCCTGTTGTGCAGACCGTATCGCCTGCTCCCATTTCAGCTGATCCCGCTCCCGCACGGTGAGAGGATAGCGCAGCATCAGCCAGTTGATGTCGGCTACAAAGCGCCTGTGATTTGTAAAGCGCACCTCGCCGCGCTTATTGCAATCGGCGCCGGGAAAAAGCCTCTTTGCCAGTTCAATGACCATGGGCTCGGCCTTGATTTGCCAGCTTTTGCTTTTGCTATTATAAGAAAGCTCTCCGTAGGTTTCGGCAAAGCTTGTTTGTGTTAAATATAAGGGCAGCTTCTGCAATCTCTTACACCTCTATATACAGCATATCAGCCGTTGGATATGCCCCATGAGCGGTATACGGGGATGCTGATAATCGCCTTATGATCGAGTTCTGCGGGCAGTTTCATTGCCCTTTGTACCACCACTATTATAGCATATACAGCATCGTATGCGGCGTATTTTTTCAACTGCGCCAGAATGGCGCGGCGGTCGGCCTTGTTTGTTTTGACTTCTATGCCTATTCCCTCCACAAAAAAGTCTATGCGCGCATAGGATCCCAGCTTATATTCATGCTGAAAACGGATATTCGCAGTCGACAATGCTGCGGCGATAAGTCGGTGTATCTGATATTCATCGGTCAAAAAGGGAAAGTGTATGGACTGAATAATAGATGTGATTTGCTGTAATTTTTCCCGATTCACTGTTTCCCGCTCCGTTTATGTTATGAGTATTTATATCCAGTATCATAGCATAGGCAGTGCATAAAGTAAAATATAAGTCCATTGGCTGTTGCCAATGGACTTATATCAATTGCGGTTTGCAATCATTTCTTTTACTTTCATCAACCGAGTGATGGAGCCGCGCTCATTTTCATCCAGTTTCATGGATATGAACTTAATGGTTTCCTCAAACTGCGGAATCATAACATACTCTAAGGCATTTATGCGGCGTCTGGTCTTTTCGATTTCATCCGCCAGCATATTACAGGTTTTTTCTACCTGCGCCAACTCTATAAGCTTGGGCAGCACGTCCGCAATACCTTCAATCGCGCCGTCAAGCTGGGCGGAGGTATCCATCATACCGTAGGACAAAATGGTTTCGCTGAGCGAGTCCTCGTCCACCGTAATATGCGGCACCTGCACGGACATCACATTTTTCTTGCCCAAATCTATCTTTGCCTGGCGCGCCGGGTAAAGCATAGCTTCTTCCAGTGCTTTCGGCTCCATTACGGCACGCGCCATAGAGAAGTCGGCAAAGGCTTTGCTCAGCTCTTTTTCCACTGTTTCACGCAGGCTTTTGTTCTGCCGTATGAGCATAATAAACTGTCTGACCATCTCGTCGCGCTTATCTTTCAGCAGCTTATGGCCGCGTTTTGCGGTAACCAGTCTGCGCTTGATGCGCGTCAGCTCCATACGCGTCGGATTGATACGCATTACTGCCATAATTTATACCTCCTGTTGCATTGGTAGGTATTTATCCAACATATCGTCACGAATGCGCTTCAGTTCCGCGCGAGGCAGCTTTGCCAGAAGTTCCCAACCGATTTGCAGCGTATCTTCTATGCTGCGATTGGTAGTATAGCCCTGTGACACATAGCGGCTTTCAAACGCAGTAGCAAAGGCGGCATATTTCTTATCCACATCGGTCAATGCGCCTTCACCCAATACCACCGCCAGTTCCTTTGCATCCTTACCGCGGGAATAGGCGGCAAAAAGCTGGTTCATTGTGGCTGCATGGTCTTCGCGTGTTTTGCCGTGGCCTATACCCTTATCCTTCAAACGGGACAGGGAGGGCAGCACGTCTATCGGCGGCATAATGCCCTTGCGGTAAAGCTCACGGCTAAGTATAATCTGCCCCTCTGTGATATAGCCTGTTAAATCCGGAATGGGGTGCGTCTTGTCGTCTTCAGGCATGGTCAGAATCGGAATCTGTGTGATAGAGCCTTCTCTGCCGATAATACGGCCGGCGCGCTCATACATGGTGGCAAGGTCGGTATAGAGATAACCCGGATAACCGCGGCGACCCGGCACTTCCTTACGAGCGGCGGATACTTCGCGCAGCGCCTCGGCATAGTTGGTGATATCCGTCAAAATAACCAACACGTGCATACCTTTTTCATATGCGAGGTATTCGGCAGCGGTCAAAGCCATGCGCGGGGTAGCTATACGCTCTATGGCAGGGTCGTTTGCCAGGTTCATAAAGAGCACAGCGCGCTCGATGGCGCCGGTGCGCTTGAAGTCCTCTACAAAGTACTCTCCCTCTTCAAATGTGATACCGATGGCGCCGAATACTACGGCAAATTTACTGTCGGTACCAAGCACTCTTGCCTGTCTTGCTATTTGCGTGGCAAGTTGGGCATGCGGAAGTCCCGATCCAGAAAACACGGGAAGTTTCTGACCTCGCACAAGGGTATTCAAGCCGTCGATAGCGGAGATACCGGTCTGAATAAATTCACTGGGATAATCTCTGGCAGCGGGGTTGATAG
>JBHADM010000023.1:0-8452 GCA_041855045.1 Bacillota bacterium
TAAACAATAAAATTAAGGTTCTGAAGAGGTTATCTTACAGAATATCCTCATTCAGAACCCTTAGAAACAGAATTCTATTACTTGCTTAGTGAGTATATATCTCATCCATTTTGGAATACTTATTCACGCAATTTTTCCCTACCCCCAACTGTTGACAGAGAACCAATTTTTATAAATTTTATGATTATTTTATTTCTCACTCTAATTTTCTAACATTTTCTGCTATTTTAAGCGTTTCGACTTCGCTTATATTTTCTGTCATAATAAGAAACTGCTGCAAACCATCTGTCCAATAGACGATGATCAGATCCGGACGCACGGAAATAAAACCTTCCCCGCCCATAATGTTTATTTTTTTTATTTCGGCATTTTCGGTATTCAAATTCAATTCGGCAGTCTGACTCCTGATAGAAAATGATAGTTTTCTTGTTTTGTCATCCAAATTTCTATAGTCTACAATATCTTCATAGGATTCAGAGACATACATATTTTCCGGAATATAGGTTAAATAATAATTACTCTTCCAATTATCCGGCACCTCTACATCTGCATCCTCATTTACCACCAAGGATACTGCCGTATACTCTTTGCGCGTATCCGTCATCAGCCGTAAAAAGGTCCTGCGCAGGCTGGCATTACTCGCCAAAACCACTGTGCTAAGCAAAATCAATACGAGCACAATGCTGGCAGCCGCCCTCCAGACTTTAAAAAGGATTGGCTTCCACTGCTTTGTTGGCACCAAAGAATGGCGATAGATACATTCTATCAATTTTGCATCATTCTTTTGGAAAAAATCCTCTGCCTCCTGCAGTTTATTTTCCGCGATATCCTGATTTATTTTTGCAAGCAATGTCTCCGCTTCCTGCTGTGCAATATATTCACCCAGCAAATCAAAGGCATTATCATCCCAATTAATATTATTATCTGACGGTTTATTCATTTCAAATGCCCCCGTTCCTCCGCCATTTTTCGCAAACGTTTTTTGGCTCTGGACAAAGCTGCCCGTACTGCCGTTTCCGACTTCTGAAAATGTGCTGCAATTTCACTGTACTCCATGCCCTGCACATGACGCATCCAAATAATATCCTTATCCAAAGAGGACAGCTCCGTATAAGAATCCAGCAATTCCCTTGCGGAATTGTTTTCAAAAACATTGGCGAGCGCATTTTCCTCATCCGGAATCTGCTCCAGCATTTCCTCTGAAAAATACTCATCAATATATTTTGCGCGCCGATTGTTTGCATAGATATGGCTCTTGCATACATTCTTCACTAATATGACTAAATACGACTGCAATTTGTGACACTCCAAGTGCTTAATTGTATCAAAATATTTGCACATTCGTTCCACAGATTGCTGCATGACATCATCCACATCATGATTGCCTTCGCCCAAGCAATGAATTGCAGCATAATACATCACTCTTTTATGCTTTTCATAGATTGCCAGCAGCTGCTCTCTATCCTGCCTCCGTTTTAGAGACAATATGGGTGTAACCAGCATACAGCTGCATAGTAAAGCCTGATTGAAATCGTTCATAACATACCTTTCCTGTATCATTACAACTATTATAAACGATACCGCAAAGTTTATCCATTCAATACGTTTTGGAAATGGACATTTTCGGATTCTAAATAATCATCTATTTTATAGATATCAAAAACAATGCTGTTTCTAATTGCAATCAGTATAATAATATCAGCCGGAGTGTATCCGACTGACAAAATATATCGTTTTCTATCTCACTTCATACACCACTCTGCCGCGAGAAATGGTTTTTTGGATCTCCAGGGCATCGTTGAGGAGCAGCAGATCGGCATCCTTGCCCACGTCTATGTTTCCCTTTTTATTGTCGATTTTGAGGGCTTTTGCGGCGTTTTCCGACAGCAAGGGAATGACTTCTTCCAATGGCTTTTTAGTGAACTTGAGAATGTTGCGGAAGGCGCGAATCATGGTCAGGGTGCTGCCTGCGCGCACATCGCTTACAGTCAGCCTGGCATCGCCGTTTTTTACGGTAACATCGTTGACGCCGAGTTTATATTCCCCATCGGGCAGACCTGCCGCCATAATGCTGTCGGTCACGGCGATAAACAGATTGTCCCTGCCTTTTATTTTACCCAACATGCTGACGGTACCGGGATGCAGGTGCAGCCCGTCGCAAATGGCTTCGCAGTAGACATCCTTTTCCAGGGCGGCTCCCATGATAGCAGGCTCATGGTGATGGAACAGGCGCATGGCATTGAAGCAGTGCGTTACGCTCCTTGCACCGTTTTCGATGGCTTCGCAGGCGGTATAGTAGTCTGCGCCGGAATGTCCAATGGCAACGAGCAAATCCTTCTGCAATTCTTTGATGACGGGCATGGCATTCTCAATTTCCGGTGAGATGGTAAGGTGTTTTACCACACCGGTAGCAACATACTCCTTAATCAGCTCCAGACTTCCCTTTTGGAGCAGATGCTCCGGCATGGCTCCTTTATACTGCACTGCAAGAAAGGGACCTTCCAGATGACAGCCCATCAACTCCGCGCCGTTTGTGAGGCTACAGGCTTTTTTGATTTCGGCCAGGCATTGCAGGGTGGTTTCTCTGGTATCGGTCAGTACGCTGGCAAGGTACGCTGTGGTGCCCTGGCTGGCAAAGAATGCGCCCAATTTCTTATAATCTTCGTAGGTGGCGGCGTTGATATCGATTCCCACACCGCCGTGGGTGTGGATGTCGATAAAGCCGGGAATCAGCATTTGACCCTGACAGTCAATGCTCTCTAATCCGGCATCCTGTATAAGGTCCCGACTGATTTCGGCGATTTTACCATCGACTATTTTCAGGCTGCCGTAAATAAACTTGTGTTGATAAAAGATGTTTGCATTATACAGTATTCTGCTGTTCATATGTTTCCTCTGTTTAGAATGATATCAGAAAAGCCGACTTCATAGCAGCCGGCCTTTCTATGCTTGACGCTTTATTTCATTAAGCTCTTGACTGTATCCACAACTTTTTGTGCAGTCATTTCGTATTTCTCATACAATACTTCTGCCGGAGCAGATGCGCCGAAGCGATCAATGCCGATGACCTTGCCATCCAAACCAACGTATTTATACCATGATTGGGTTGCGCCGGCTTCGATCGCCACGCGCTTGCGCACATCTTTTGGCAGCACGCTGTTTTTGTAAGCGCAGTCGCTCTCGTCAAAGCGCTCCGTACAAGGTACGCTCACTACGCTGCAGTCAATGCCGTCTTTTGCCAGAATTTCCTGCGCTTCCATAATGAATTGCACTTCGGATCCGGATGCCATGAGTATGCAATCCGGAACGGCTTTCTTGGATGGGCTTAACACATATGCGCCCTGTAATGCGCCTTCTCCGCTCTGCTCATAGGTGGGCAGGTTCTGTCTGGACAGCACCAATGCGGAGGGTCTGTCGGACTGTAAGGCCTGTACCCATGCATAGGCTGTTTCCTTGCCGTCGCAGGGACGGAACACATACAGGTTCGGCATTGCGCGCAGACCTGCCAGTTGCTCAATGGGTTCATGGGTTGCGCCGTCCTCGCCCACACCGATGGAGTCATGTGTCAGCACATATATCAAAGGCAGGTGCATTAAAGCGGACAAGCGGATGGAATGTTTGCAGTAGTCGCTGAATATGAAGAATGTACCGCAGTATACGTGCAATCCACCATGCAGGCTCATGCCATTGCAAATGGCTGCCATGGCATGTTCACGCACACCAAAATGCAAGATGCGTCCCCTGCGGTTTTCGCTGCTGTAACTGCCGCCATCCTTAATATCGGTTTTGTTGCTCGGTGCCAAATCCGCAGAGCCGCCAACCAGATTCGGAATTTTCTTAGCCAATCTGTTGAGCACGATGCCGGAAGTATTACGGGTGGCATCCTTACCGCTGAACTGATAGAGCTCGGGGTCTGCAAAAATAGCTTTATCCAGTGGCTCGTGCCAAGTCAAATATTCCTGATACAAATCGGCGTACTGTTTGGCATATTCGGCAAGCATGATGTTCCATTCCTGCTCTGCCTTTGCTTTTTCTGCAACGATATGCTCCAAATGGGCTTTTACTTCCAGCAGTACACCGAAGGCTTCCGTTTGTACATCCAGGGTTTTTTTTGCTTCCTGCACACCGGCCTCTCCCAACGGAGAGCCGTGTACACCGGCAGTACCCTGCTTACTCGGACAGCCATAGCCGATAATGGTCGGGCAGACAATAAGGGAAGGTTTATCACTCTTCTTGGCCTGCTCTATGGCTGCCACAATGCCTGTATAGTCGTTGCCGTCTGCTACTTTCAACACTTCCCATCCATAGGCTTCATAGCGCTTGGCTACATCTTCCTTCATGGCAAGGTCAGTACTGCCTTCTATGCTAATTTCGTTATCATCATAGAGCAGTATAAGCTTTCCGAGCTTTAGTGTGCCTGCCAGGGAGCTGGCTTCGGAGGCCACGCCCTCCATCATACAGCCGTCGCCGCAAATGCAGTAGGTATAGTGATCCACAATCGGGAAACCCTCACGATTGAACTTGGCAGCGAGCATGCTTTCTGCAATGGCAAAGCCTACCGCATTGGCAATACCCTGGCCTAAAGGACCGGTGGTAGTTTCCACACCATCGGTCAGACCATGTTCGGGATGACCCGGCGTATTGCTGCCATATTGTCTGAACTGCTTTAAATCCTCCATGGATACATCAAAACCAAAGAGATGCAGGCAGGTATAGAGCAAGGCGCTGGCATGGCCGCTGGAAAGAACAAATCTGTCACGGTTTTGCCATGCGGTATTGCCGCTGTTATATTTCATGGCATCGGCATAGAGCGCGTACATTAGCGGAGCCATACCCATCGCTGCGCCAGGGTGGCCGCTGTTTGCTCTCTGCACAATTTCAGCACCCAATACACGTATATTGTTTACTGCTTTTTGGTTGATATCCATAGTATTCTCCTTATTTCAATCCGTATTCTAGTTTAGTAATAAAATCCTGTACGTTGGTTACGATGGTCTTAGCTGCGAGGCTGCCTCTATCCAAAAGTTTGTTTACCACAAACTCATCGGCATCCACCGTATAGAGGTAAAGAGGACGAATGGTGCCGTCCGCAGTTTTACGGAAACACGGGGTCATATTGCCGGTGGCGATGGTATGCAGCATGGTCGCAAGACAGATAATAGTGGTAGCTCTCTTTACCATGCCGCGCATAGCAGAGGCCGCTTCGTATACATCGCCGTATACTTCCGGCAGGGGGCCGTCATCCCGAATGGAGCCTGCCAATACGAAAGGCACATTCTTTTTAACGCAAGCATACATAATGCCGTTGTCAATTTTGTAATCCTCTATAAACTGGGGAATAGAGCCGCTTCTACGCACTTTGTTGATCACGTCCAAGTGATTGTAATGACCGTTGGGCTGCGATACCTGTGTATAGATATCCTGACCCAGCGCGGTATGTAACAGGCCACCCTCCAAATCGTGCGTTGCAAGGGCATTGCCTGCCAATACGCCATGCACATAACCCTGTTCTACCAGGCTTTGCATGGCGCGTCTTGCACCGGAGTCAAAGCTGAATGCAGGACCCAGCACCCATAACACATGACCGTGCTCTTTTTCGTGGCGCAACAGATTGATCAATTCATCATAGTCCTTGGCATAGGATGTTTCACGGCTTCTGCCCTGACGGAACACAAAAGCTTCGTCGCTGCTTTCCGTCTGCTCCATAAAGGCTTTGGCATGCACATATATGCCTTCCTCGGCGTTTTCGGTGCGTCCAAGCACAACCATATCGCCTGCCTTGACGTTGCGATTTTCTACTACCTGCAGTACATTGTTTTTATCCAGTATCACAGAGGAGTCCATGCGACTTTCCTCTGCGAGCATCCACTCTCCTTTGATTTTGAAATATTCCGGAAACATGGATGTGCTGTGATAATGATCCGGTACAACACCATCCATCTCACAAGGAGCGAGCTTGCAGTTCGGTGCATTTTGAAAATGGACGGCAGTAAAATCGGGCGCGATGTATTTCGGTAAATTCATAGCTTCCTCCTACGATTCAATGATGGTTCCGCTCTGTCCTTGCAAAGCGAACTTAGCTTGTTCCAAGGATGCGATAATGGCTTTCCCGCCATGTTTGGCAAACTGCATGGCAGCTTCCACCTTCGGGAGCATGCTGCCCTTTGCAAACTGCCCCTCGGCAATGTACTGCGTTGCTTCCTGCAATGTCATTTTACTTAAGTTTTTCTGATTTTCCTTGCCAAAGTTGATGGCAACGCGCTCTACGCTGGTCAGTATCACCAGCATATCGGCCTCCAAGTCGATCGCCAGTTTAGCCGCGGCAAAGTCCTTGTCAATTACTGCTGCGCTGCCTACCAAGCCATTATTGTCCACAACCGGAATACCGCCGCCGCCCGTACAAATGGTAATAATGCCATTGTTTACAAGGGTCTTGATGCTCTCTATCTCCACAATACGCAAGGGTTTGGGGCTGGCTACCACACGGCGGTAACCGCGACCGGAATCCTCCACCATTGTGAAGCCTTTTTCTTCTGCAATGGCATCCGCCTGCTCCTTGTTGTAAAACATGCCGACGGGTTTGGTCGGGTGCTGATAGGCGCTATCGTTTTGATCCACAAGCACCTGTGTCACCACTGTAACCACCTGTTGCTGCATCTGGCGCTTTTGAAAGCAGTTATACATAGCATTTTGTAAATGATAGCCTATATAGCCCTGGCTCATGGCGCCGCATTCCGCAAAGGGCATGTCGGAGCTGATGACATGCTGTGCTGCAGAGAAATCAAATGCGAGATTGATCATGCCCACCTGCGGGCCGTTTCCATGCGCAATTACCAGACTATAGCCTGCTTCCACCAAATCCGCAAGCGCTTCGGCGGTATCCTGTATCAGATGTAATTGTTCATAAGGGGTATTTCCCAAGGCATTGCCGCCAAGTGCAACTACAATTTTTTTCATCTGCGGCATCTCACTTTAAGGTAGCATATACCAGAGCCTTGATGGTATGCATTCTGTTTTCGGCTTCATCAAACACCTTTGATTTTGCGCTTTCGAATACTTCGTCTGTTACTTCCATCTCGGTAATACCGAACTTCTCGGCAATTTCGGCTCCCGTGGTGGTTCTGGTATCGTGGAAGCTGGGTAAGCAATGCAGAAAGATGGAGTTTGCGCTGGTCTTAGCCATCAGCTCTTTGTTTACTTGATATTTTTTGAGCAGATTGATGCGTTCTTCCCAAACGGAATCCGGTTCCCCCATGGATACCCAAATATCGGTATAGATGATATCGGCATCGCTTGCGCCCTTATCGATATCATCGGTCAATGTGATGGTGCAGCCGTTTTCTGCAGCGATTGCACGACAAGTAGTAACCAACTCCTCTGTGGGGAAAAGCTCCTTCGGTGCACAAGCTGTAAAGTTTAAGCCGAGTTTTGCGCAAACAACCATCAGAGAGTTGGCCACGTTGTTTCTGGCATCACCCATAAATGTAAAGTTGAGTCCTTTCAGATAACCGAAGTTTTCCTCTATGGTGAGCATATCTGCCAGCATCTGTGTCGGGTGGAATTCGTCAGTTAAACCGTTATACACCGGTACGCCGGAATATTTGGCAAGCTCTTCCACAAGCGTTTGACTGAAGCCACGATATTCGATGGCATCATACATTCTGCCCAATACGCGAGCGGTATCCGGAATGCTCTCTTTTTTTCCCATCTGACTGGAACCGGGGTCCAAATAGGTCACGCCCATACCCAAATCATAGCCTGCTACTTCAAATGCGCAGCGGGTACGGGTTGAGGTTTTTTCAAACAAAAGAACCATGTTCTTGCCCTCTAAGTACTTATGCGAAACGCCGGCGCGCTTTAAATTCTTAAAGTTTTTAGACAGGTCGATAAGATATCTGATTTCTTCACCGGTAAAATCCAACAACTTTAAAAAGCTTCTACCACTAATATTTATTGGCATATTGCACCTCACAAAATGATATTTATTATACTATTATTATACACAAAATCTATGTATATTCAACTATTTTATACACAAACAAAAGCGTCGTCGCTTGTATCTGAAAGCAATCTGTAGAATGAAGCATACCATGTTTTTCCTAAAACGCACTTTACGGTACAAGGTCTAATCCGCCTTTTTATACCGCCTCTCTTTATGCTTTTCCCGCAAAAAAAGCATCGAAACAATCCATAACGCAGCACCGTAAGCGAAGTAGCCGTAATATGCTATGGAGTAATATAGTCTTGGATAAACTGCTTCGCCCAGAAAATACTGATGAAAAAGCACCGATATAACAATACTGACTGTCGATGTCAACAATGTGAGTATAGGCAGTTTTAGCACTGCGAATAAAAGTGCAAGCAACGGCACTGCGCACAGGGCTGTAATAAATTGAAAATTATTGGATGCGAAACCATGGGCGGGAGCCAATCTCGCAAAATGGCGAATAAA
>JBHADM010000024.1:0-6650 GCA_041855045.1 Bacillota bacterium
ATGCGTTGACGATAATATGCTGCCTGTGATATTCTACTCATGAAGATTCCCTTTCTGTAGTTGGTTTGCTCACCATTACTATATCATAAACGGGAATCTTCTTTTTTATTTTCCTTGTTACCTATCTATTGTATCTAAACAATTCTACTTAGTACATGGTAACACCATTTTCATCAATAATAGCATAAACCAATTTTGTTTTTGGAACCTCTTTGTCTACAAGCGGTATCGCCTGCAGGATTTCCTGCGCGGCCTGCTGTGCTTTTGCCATATCGGAAGCATGTATGGTAGCCAATGCATCCCTTTTATGAACAAAATCTCCTACTCGTTTATGCAGGACAAAGCCGACAGCAGGATCTATCGCATCCTCTTTGCGCTGGCGTCCGGCACCCAAGTTTTGTGCGCAATAGCCCAACGCTATGGTCTTCATGTTGCCCACATAGCCGTCTTGCGCTGCAAGCACATCGTACTTTACGCTCGCTTGCGGAAGCAAGTTGACATCATCACAAACGCTTTCCAATCCGCCCTGCGCCCGTATCATCGCTTTCAGTTTGGCAAGACCTGCGCCGCTGTCCAGGACATTCTGCAGCATTGTTTTGGCTTCCTCCAAAGTCTTTGCCTTACCTGCCAGCATAAGCATATGCCCGCCTAAAATAAGTGACACTTCCAACAAAGGGCCTTTTGTTCTACCCGCAAGGACATCAATGGCATCTTTTACTTCTAAAGCATTGCCTATATGTGAACCCAAAGGCTCATCCATACCGGAAAGAACAGCCACAACAGGGCGATTGGACAGTTTGCCTATTTCCACCATAGCCTTGGCCAGCTCTATGCTTTGCTCCACCGTAGGCAATATGGCGCCTGCACCGGCTTTCACATCCAGAACGATGGCTTTTGCGCCGCCGGCGATTTTCTTGCTCATGATACTGGAAGCAATAAGAGGAATGCTGTCTACCGTTGCGGTAACATCTCGAAGCGCATACAGCGATTTATCCGCAGGAGCAAGGTTGCCTGTTTGCCCGATAACGGCAAGGCCGTTATCGTGTATTGTCTGCTTAAAGGCATCGGCGCTCAGACTAATGGACATGCCGGGAATACTCTCAAGTTTATCCAGAGTACCGCCGGTATGACCCAGTCCACGGCCACTCATTTTCGCAACCGCCACGCCACATGCAGCCACCAATGGAACCAAAATCAGTGTAGTGGTATCACCCACGCCGCCTGTGGAATGCTTATCTACAGGATAGTCAACCACGCCGTCGAGATTGATGACATCGCCGCTGTTCACCATAGCCAGCGTCAGATCGGTCGTTTCCCTGGCGGACATACCGTTTAAACGAATGGCCATAAGCAGTGCAGACAATTGATAATCCGGCACCGTACCCTGTGCGGCGGCATTTGCAAAGCAGATGATTTCTTCGGTAGTCAGTTCCTGCTTTTGCTTCTTTTTTTCTATGATGGAAACAAAATTCATACAATCACCTTATTTAATAATCAGCCTTCCACAGTTGGAGCATTCCACATAATCCTTCCCGCTGTCAAATTCACTCAGGGTAACCGAGGGCAAAGACATATCGCAGCCCCCGCACTGATTGTTTTTCAGCATGGCCAAAGGCGGCATTACATGCTGCTTGATAGCGTTATACTTTTGAAACAATTCCGCATCCACTGCAGCAGCCATAGACTCCGCAATTTTAAGCAGCTCCTGGTGTTTCTTCATTTGTTCCTCATGTTCAGGCTCGTATTCGGCCTTAAGCTGATTAAACTCCTGTTTTACACGAGCGGCATTGATGCGCACATCATACTCTTGCTTACTTCTGTCGTTGGATTTCTTTTGAATGGCTTTGATTTCTTTTTCAAACTCGATAATATCTTTAGAAAGCCGTTTCACTTCCAGCATCAGTTCTCGAGCCGCCTCCACATCCTGTGGTTTGGACTCCTCAAAGCGATGTATCAAGGCTTTCATTTGCTTATCCAGATCGTTCAGCGCGCCCTGCACGGCATCAATGCGATCCGACATTTGCAACACGTCTGCACTGATCTTTTCAATGACGTTCTTTTGCTTCAAGAGAAACTCTCTGCTTTGAACCAGCTTAATACGTTTTGGAGATTGACTCATTTCACGCTGCAAACGGAACGCATCCAGATCTGCTTTTTGATAAGCCCAAAGTTTTTCCATTTTAGATGTCATTTTCTATTCCTCTTATTTAAATGTAGTAGTGATTTGTGTCCCTCTCCAAGGACGTATGTGTAAAGCAAGCATCCTGACAGCTCAAAAAACCTGCAAGAACGGCTCTTCCTTATAGTGGCTCATGCATATGCCGGGATACTGTTCTGCAAGCACATGCATTAGATGCTCCATCACCGGTGCCTCGTTTGCAAAGTGTCCGTTATCGAATACCACCAAACCTCTGGCACAAGACTCCAAAATCAGATGGTGCTTAATCTCCCCACAAACATAGGCATCGGCCTGATGGTCCAATGCAGCTCGATAGTTTTCTCCTGCTGCTCCCGGAGATATGGCAACGATTTGAATTTTTTTATTGGGATTTCCATAAAGTCTTGAGTTGGTATTGAGTTTTTCGGACAAAAGCTGATTAAACTCTTCCGCCGTCATGGCATCCTCCAGCTGTGCTATGCGCATATAGACATCGTCTTGCGGCGCATATACATTACTTAGATTCAAAAGCTTTGCAAGCGCGTACGCCGTGCCTTTCTCCGCTGCATCCAAATTGGTGTGCATCGCAATAACATTGACTTGATTAATAAGTAACTTTTTTATTATAGCACCTTTTGGCTCGTCTGTAAAAATATTATGCAGACCTCCAAAAATAATCGGGTGGTGGCAAATAATGACATTGGCATTAATAGCACTGGCAAAATTGACGGCATCCATGGTGCAATCCAAACAAAGAACGATACCGCTTACTTCTTCCTTTGGACTGCCTATCAACAGACCCACATTATCAAAGCTCTCCGCCCTTTCAAAAGGAGCTATCTCATCTAAACTTCGAATAATCTCTCTGACTAACATATGATTTCCAACTCCTCTTTTACCCAGCTCAATTGTTCCTCCAGTTGTTGCCTTTCTTCACTGTGATTTCCTTGCGACTGCGCTAAACCCTGCAAACGTATACACAATGCTTTTTCTTTCTTGCGAAGATAGGCATGAATATCTTCCGGTCTGTTACATCCCTGTATTTTGCCGATGTAAAGCTCCTTTGCACCCAACTTTTGTGTCGAGGGCTTCGCAACAATCACGCTGTATATTTTGTGATTTGCCTGCACGATGAATTCATGTGAAACACAATAACCGATAGTATGTAAAAACGCCCGGGTTTCTTCCTCTTTGAGATTGGGACCCAAGACTAAGGTTGCATTGCCCAGCTTTGCTTTTCCATCATCCAGTATGCTGCAAATCGTATTGCTTCCCATGCCTGCAATCACAATGCAATCCAAATCCGTATTGATTTGTTCCAGACCGTCTGACACCACAAATGTACCCTCTAAGCCCAAAGCATGAAACAAATCTTTTGCTTTCTGCAGGGAAGCAGCGCTGATATCCGCCAGCACCACCTCCCGACAAACACCGTTTTGCAGAAGCATTGCCGGCAATTTTCCATGATCCGTACCAATATCGGCCAGCCTATGACAGGGCGGCACAGCTTGATACAGTACAATTTGTCGTTTATCTGCGTGCAGCTGCATATTATTCCAGATAGTCTTTCAGTTTTTTGCTGCGGCTGGGATGGCGCAGCTTGCGCAAGGCCTTAGCCTCAATCTGGCGAATCCGCTCACGGGTTACATTAAACTCGTGTCCCACTTCCTCCAGTGTGCGCTGTCTGCCGTCATCCAAACCAAATCGCAGCTTCAACACTTTTTTCTCTCGATCGGTCAAGGAATCCAATACATTTAGGAGCTGTTCCTTCATCAACACAAAGGATGCCGCTTCTGCAGGTGCAGGTGCTCCCTCGTCGGGAATAAAATCGCCCAAATGGCTGTCTTCTTCCTCGCCGATAGGGGTTTCCAAAGATACCGGCTCCTGTGAAATCTTAATGATTTCGCGCACCTTTGCCTCCGAAATACCCATTTTCTCGGCGATTTCCTCATTGGAAGGTTCCCTTCCAAAATCCTGTAATAATTGACGCTTGATACGAACCAGCTTGTTGATGGTTTCTACCATATGCACCGGTATACGAATGGTTCTTGCCTGGTCGGCGATGGCGCGTGTAATGGCCTGGCGTATCCACCAGGTTGCATAGGTTGAAAACTTAAAGCCCTTCACATAATCGTATTTTTCCACCGCTTTGATAAGACCCAGATTGCCTTCTTGAATCAAATCCAAAAAGAGCATACCTCTGCCCACATAGCGCTTGGCAATGGACACCACCAGACGCAGATTGGCCTCGGTCAACTCTGCCTTAGCGGTTTCGTCGCCTTCCTCCATACGCTTTGCGATAGCCCTTTCCTCTTCCGAGCTCAACAGAGGCACTTTGCCGATTTCTTTCAGATACATTCTGACAGGGTCATCTATGCTAATACCCTCTAAGGACAAGTCCTTCATATCGTCAATAAAATCTTCCAACTCCTCTTTTTCAAGCTCAAAGTCAGAGGGCTCGTCAAAGAAATCCGCATCATCTTCATGTATATTCAAATTAGCAAACTGCTCGATATTCTCAAACTTCATCAGTTCAAAATCATCCTCTGCGCCATCGTCAAAGGTGTTGATCTTAGAAGCAAAATCAAGAATTTCGATATTGGCATTGCGAACTTTTTGCAGCACATCGTCAAAAGTATCACTGTCAATTTCGTAGCTTTTTAAGCTTTCGACAATGGTCTTATATTTGATGCTGCCGGTATTTTTGGCTTTTTCGATAATGGCATCGACAATAGAAAGTACATTTGCATCCATGTTTTCGTTCATTTCTTTTCCCCTATTACATCGCTCTGATTTGTTTGTTTAAATTTTCTATTTCCAATAGTGCGCGGTTCTGTTCTTCCTCCGCCAAATACATAAACTGTTCTTGTAGGTTTCGTTTCCGATCCATCAACGCGTTGCGTTTCATTTTCTGCAGGCAATCTTTCACCATTTGCATCAAGGCCTCTTCCGAAAGGTCTGAGTAGTCGCGCATCAAAGAATCGGATATGGCCGCCTTTACAGATTCTTCATCAAAGGCATCGATGATTTGGGCTATGCTCTTGCCATCCCGTAGCTGCAGGTAGGTTTGTTTGGCGTTTTCGTTACGAAACGCCTCGCTATCCACACTGTCAAAGGGTAATCGCTGCATTGCCATGATGGAAATAAGAATTTTTTCTTCTTCAGGAATTTCCGCTTTTTGCAATCGAAGTTTCTGCTTTTCTTTTTTGATTTCCTTATCCCGCAATGCCCGAGCAATATTCGGCTTTCTTTTATGCATTTCCTCCAATACGAGTTCTTTGCTCATTCCGATAATGGTACAGGCCTTCTCCAAAATATTGTTGAGCTCAATGGTGCTGTCCAAGGTACAAAGTATATCTATGGATTTATTATCAAACTCGGTTTTCTGATACTCATCCTCTAAATTATAGTTTTGCTTTAAACGGCTTAAGCGATACAGTTTATTGTGGGTTGGACGCAATTTTTCAAAGTCTTCCTTACTATGGGTACGCAAATACTCATCCGGATCCTGCCCGTTTGGAATTTGCAGCACTCTTGCCTTGGCGATAATGTCCGCCTCTTCGATTACGCTTATCGCGCGTTCTGTTGCTTTTTGACCTGCATCGTCTCCATCATAGCAAATGGTGATTTCAGGCGCATAACGCGACATCAGCCTTGCCTGCTCCGGCGTGAGCGATGTACCAAGTGTGGCGACGGCTCCCAAAATATCGTATTGATCCAACGCAATGACATCCATGTAGCCCTCTACCAGCAATATACGCTGCAATGCGCGCTCTTTGCGCATCAAATTGGCACCGTACACCGTCCTTCGTTTATTAAAGAGAAGCGTATCCGAGGTATTCAGGTATTTCGGCATTGCATCGCCCAATGCACGTCCGCCAAATCCCAAGACATCCCCATACAGACCCACAATCGGAAACATCGCCCGATTTTTAAACACATCTGTGGGCTGTCCCTTTCGGATAGCTACTAACCCCGCCTCTACAAGCTCCTCTTGCAAAAAGCCTTTTTCTCTTAGATTCGTTAGGATAATATCCGAAAAACTGCTGGCGCCAAGCCCGAACTTGATGATTGCCGCATCGCTTAATCCCCGGCTACGAAAATACTCTAAGACAGGTTTGCCGCTGTGTTCCCAAAGTTGTTTGTGATAGAGCTTGGCAGCTTCCTTGTTGGCCAAGGCAATGCGCTCTTTTTTGCTTTTGAGTTTTTGATACTCCGGATCCACTTTTTGTTCCGGAAGCGGCATATTAAGCATTTTTGCAAGATACTCGCAGGCTTCCTGAAAACTAAGATTTTCCATGCCCATCACAAAGTGAATTATGCTTCCGCTCGCTTTACAGCCGAAACAATGATAAAACTGCTTATCCGGGCTCACATGGAAAGAAGGCGTTTTTTCATTATGGAAAGGACAGCGTCCAACATAATTTCTGCCCACTCGTTTTAAGGGAAGATAGGAACCTATGGTCTGTAAAATATCTGCTCTGGCAATCAG